>NZ_RWKS01000013.1:0-129512 GCF_003985085.1 Sphingomonas sp. TF3
GGACGGCGCGCGGCATCGAAGCGCTTCACCTATGGGCTGAAGGGCTCGACCATTCTGGCGGCCTTGCTCAACGCACTGCTATTGTTGGTCGCGCTCGGCGCGATCCTGCTCGAGGCGGTGCAGCGGCTGGCGATGCCCGCGCCGGTGGACGGGCCGACGGTGGCGTGGGTCGCCGGAGCCGGGATCCTGGTCAATGGTGCGACCGCGCTGCTGTTCCTGCGCGGTCGTGAGGGCGATATCAACATTCGCGGTGCCTATCTCCACATGGCGAGCGATGCGATGGTATCGGCCGGGGTGGTCGTGTCGGGGCTGGTAATCTGGTGGACCGGGCTGACCTGGATCGATCCTGTGGTCAGCATCGTCATCGCGGTGCTGATTTTCCTGCAAACCTGGGGCCTGCTGCGCGAATCGGTCGAGATGGCGCTGGCGGCGGTGCCGCGCAGCATCGATTCGGACAAGGTGTGGGACGCACTGCGCGCGCTGCCAGGCGTCGCGCGTGTCCACCACGTTCATATCTGGCCGATGAGCACGACTGAGACCGTGCTGACCGCGCATCTGGTGATACCGGCGGGCCATCCGGGCGACGCCTTCCTGGATACGACGCGCGCTATGCTCAAGGGCCGTTTCGGCATCGGCCATGCGACGTTGCAGGTGGAATTGTCCGGCGCTGAAGCAGGCGATGCCGAGGTGCGTGGCTGCTAGACGTCTCCGACGGTCAATGCCGCCATGCCGCCATTACGGCATCAAACAGCGTGACGCCCGCCAGCGGGCCGACCAACAGCATCACCAGGTTGAAACCGATAATCCACGCTGCGATGCTTTCCCGACGCGGGTTTGGCGTCGGTGCGGGCTTGGCTTCCCAGCGCTCAGGGGGCGGCCAGCCATTTTGGAAATCGACGAACATCTCCGACGCTCCTGCAGTCCGGCACTGAAGGTACCGGAAAGGAGGCGGTGCGACAAATGCGGATCGGCGACAACGGAGCCGAATCGCCGTGACTGACGCTCAATAGGCGCGTGCGATCGCGAACTCGACGGCTTCGACCATCGCATCCTTGGCTTTGCCATTGCCAAAGATGCCGAGCGCGTCGATCGCGCGTTGCCCGTAATGCCGCGCGCGCGCCAGCGTGTCGTCAACTGCGTGGGTCGAGCGCACCAGGTCGATCGCTCGCACGAAATCCTCGTCGCGGTTACGATGGCCCTCGATTGCCGCCTTCCAGAACGCCCGGTCTTCGGCACCGCCGCGGGCATAAGCAAGGATGACGGGGAGCGTCGCCTTGCCTTCGCGAAAATCGTCGCCCGCGTCTTTGCCCATCGTGCCTGCGTCGGACACGTAATCGATTGCGTCATCGACCAGTTGGAACGCGATGCCGAGATTGCGGCCATAAGAGTCGAGCGCGAGTTCTTCCGCCTCGGGGCGCTCCGCCACCACCGCCGCGACCCGGCACGCCGCAGCGAACAAGGCGGCGGTCTTTGCACCGATGATATCGAGATAGCGTTCCTCGGGGATGTCGACTCGGCGCGCGGCGGTAAGCTGGTTGACTTCGCCCTCGGCGATGATCGCGCTCGCGCCCGCCAGGATCGACAGCACCTTGAGCGAGCCGTCTTCCACCATCAGCTCGAAGGAGCGGCTGAACAGGAAGTCGCCGACCAAAACGCTGGCGGGGTTGCCCCAGATCAGATTGGCGGTGCGCTTTCCCCGGCGCAGATCCGACCCGTCGACGACATCGTCGTGCAGCAGCGTGGCGGTGTGAATGAACTCGACAGCGGCGGCCAACCGGTGGTGGCGCGAGCCGAGATAGCCCAGCAAGCGCGCGCTCGCGAGCGTCAGCATCGGGCGCATACGTTTGCCGCCGCCCGCGATGAGATGACCGGCAAGTTCCGGGATCAGCGGGATTTCCGACTGCATCCGCGACAGGATCACCGCGTTGACCAGATTCAGGTCGCCCGCGACGAGTTGCACCATGGGCTCCAGCGAGGGCTGGGCACGCGAAGGGTCAATGCGGAGAATGGTGGCGCTCATCTGCGCTGCGATGTGGCGGCGTGGCGCGCTAAAGGCAAGTCTTTCTCGGGTTGCGCCAAGCCGCCAGCGCACGCAAAAGAGCGCTGACGCGCGATGAGGAGTGGATGGTGACCGACGAAACGCTGAACGGATACCGCCAGAGCATCGACAATATCGATGCCGCCCTCGTCTTTTTGCTCGCCGAACGCTTCAAGACCACACAGGCGGTCGGTCGCTATAAGGCCGAGGCTGGTTTGCCGCCTGCCGATCCGGGTCGTGAAGAAGCACAGATCGCGCGGTTGCGAGGCCTTGCCCATGATGCGAATCTCGATCCCGATTTCAGCGAGAAGTTCCTCCGCTTCATCATTGACGAGGTCATTCGTCATCACGAGCGCGTCCGCGTTACGGACACACGTTAACCACGAAGCTTTGCCAGAAAATCGGACAGCGTGCACAGGCCATTGATGCCGCGTGCCTTGCAGCCCGCAATTGGTAATACTTTGTGATAGGGTGTCTTGGCCGTCGCCGCGCGCAACTCGGGCAGCGATTGGGCGCGATAGCTGGCGCGGACATAATGGTTGCCCTTGCCGTCGGTCAGCCGTTCCAATTGGATGGCCCCACCTGGTACGGGATCATCCGCTGCAATCCCGGGGACGTTCCAGTGCAGGCCTAGCACTCCGGCAAGATTGGCGACGTTCGTATCGTGACCAGCAATCAACGCCACTTTCGGGGCGGTGGGGGCTTCATCGGTAAGCCAGGTCGCGATGCGCGGCGACAGACCGGCCAGATTGCGCGTCGCGATATAAGGTGGTCGCGCCAGCAGCCGGAATTCGAGTGCATGGAAGGCTCCGAAAGCCGCGATGTCGGAAGCGGTGGCGCGGCCCCAGCCGACTTCGTTTGCCGGTTTGCCTTCCGCATATTCCAACAGGAGAATCTGCGCTGCGGTCGACGCACGGTCGAGTGCGCCGCCGAGCTTGGGCCGTGAGGTGGCCGTAGCCGGGCGGATGGTGGTCGGCTCGCGCGCCACGCCGCAAGTCGCGGTCGCGGATCCGCACAACACGCGGTCCAGGCGAATCAGCAGCGGTTTCATGCCGCGCTCGGTCGCGGCGATCCCGCGCGGTCCCACCGCCGCGTCGATGGCGGCACCGGCGCGCGCAGGGTCAAGCGGGGCCTGCCCGCTCTCGATTGGGTTGAACATCGGATCGGGCTCGTCCTGCGGACGATGTTCTATGGTGAGGGAGCAGCCAGGGGCGACGCCCTTGGCATAGCTTGCTGCGGTCGCGATGGTGCGTTGGTCGCTGTCGGCAAGGAGCGCGATGCGGGTGGGGCAGTCGGTCAAGGGCAGCAGCCCCGCTTTAATAAAGCCAATCCGGTCGAAATCGGCCACCGCCACGATCGCGCTGGCACCGTGTTCGGTCAACCAACCGGGCTTGACGCTCCAAGTCGGCCAAGCGGCGGCAGCGGTACCGATCGGCATCGGCTGTGCTTTGGTGGGCGGGCGGATGCCGTGCCGCATCATCAGGACGACGCGATCAACCTGTAACGGGTCAGCTGGCGCTCCGGCAGTCAGCGCGACACCCGCCAGCATTGCGGCCAGCGCGGCCAACGTTCGTCCGGTTCGTGAAGTGCGCATGCGACCATCTCCTTCGGACGCTATGCCGCACAATTATGACAGCATGGCAATCCCTGAAGGGGGGCTCTGGGCTGCTTTCATTGGCCCGGCAGCGTGAAGTAGACTGCCGCGCCGCCCTGGGCGGTGTTTTCGGCGCGGATCGTACCGTGATGCGCAGCTACGATGGATCGGCATACCGATAAGCCGATGCCTAGACCACCTGTGGTTGAGGTCGCCCGCTGATGGAAACGCGCACTATCGGCCTCCGGATCGAAGCCGGGACCATTGTCGATTACGCCGATCTCGACCGTGCCGTCCTGTGTCCGGCGACAGGAAACGGTAATGGTCGGTGACGCGACGCCGCGCAAAGCGGTCGCCGCGTTACGCAGCAAATTCGTCATCACCTGGGTGATCTGCACACCGTCTCCGACGAGCGCGGTGACGCTGGGGTCGATATCATAAATCATCGCGGGCGCGGCACCATCGTGATCGGCGAGCGCAAGTTCGAGCGAGTCCGACAGCACTTCACAAAGGTTGGCATGCTCGTTCGCGACCGTTCCGGTTTCGACCAATTGGCGTGCCTTGGCGATGATCTGAGCCGATCGGGTAATCTGGGTCCGGGCCTGTACGAGGCGACGCAGGATGTCGGCATCTCCCAGCCCGCCGAGCGCCATTTCGGCGGAGGCGATATAGTTTGCGGCGGCGGTGAGCGGCTGCGTCATTTCATGGGCAAGCGTTGAAGCGACAGCGGATGTATCCGACAAGCGCGATAAAGTGGCGATGCGATCGACGAGCCGCGTTTGTTCGACGGCAAGCGCATCGCGAGCACAGGTCGTCTCCCACAGGGTCAGCTCGGTACGCAGACGGTTTTTGGCGATGGCGACGAAGCTGCAGATTGCACGCAGGAACTGCACTTCGGCGCGACTGAATGGCATCGTCGCCTTGCGGCCAAAGCCGAGGGTGCCAAGCAAGGTATCACCCTGCATCAGCGGCGTCCCGACATAAGCGGCGAGCCCGATTGCGCGGGCATAAGCGAGCCGCGCGTCCTTTGAGCCGCGAACCCGATTGAAAACATGCGGCGCGCGATCCGCAGCCACCAGCCCGCACGGACCTTGACCGAGGGCAAGATGGGAAGCCGCTCCGCTTTGCGTCGGGGTCAGGCCGCCATGTTCTTCGAGGATGAGGCCATTCCTGCCATCGTAACGATAGCAGAAATACACACTCAGGTTCAGCTTGACGCGGACTGACTCAAAAAGGGCGTTCAGCATCGACGACGTATCGGAGGCGCAAAGAATTCGTGCGGCGCAATCCGCCAAGAGTCCCAGATAAGGACTAACGCCATCATCATTCGAAGGAATGATACCGTTGTCATATAACCGTAAGGCGCTGCTGGATCGCATCGATATTTCCTCTCTGCGATCCCGGATGCCACGGTTTTATAACAATAAAAAGCGGCGAATGCCGCGTTGGCATCGTCTTATAGTATGAAAATTGGCCGATTTGGCCCGAATTTTTCGAGGAGCCTTGGTTGGATGTCGCTTTTATACAATTTATCCGGTCACATCGTGGAAACAAAACGCGTGTTCGAACGTACGCGCGAAGATCGGGATGTGAGTCGGTCTTGCGGTGTCGACAGACCGACCCCGCTCGGAAATTGCGCTAGAGGCGTGCGTTGATCGAGATCGGCGCGGGCAAGTCGATCCGCATCATGTCGCCTGACGCGCCATAGGTAGAACTTCGTTTTCCCGTAGCGCGCTGTGCTTCTGCTGCGATCGCGCGCATCAAGTCGCTCGAAAACGCGATCTGCCGCTCCAAAATCTGCGCGTTGACGATCGAGGCGTCGCGTAAATGCCCGAAGACAAGCGCCATTTCGGCACGCTGTTCCTCGGACAGGGCATCGGCCCAATCGGGAGTTTCGCGCTCCCGCTTCGTAACTTCGGCCTCGATTTGTCCAGCCAACCGCAATTTCGCCGCGACGAGTTCTGCCAAGCCCTGCAAGCGGCCGCTTCGGGTCAGCGCCTCGCTCTCCTGCTCCATCAAGTGCGAGAGCGACGTCACAAGATCGATCAGGTCATCGTCCATTGTCAGCATTTTCCTGCATTTTTAGAATTTGAGCGAGCACCGCCGGGGCAAGGCCGACGCCGCCCTTTTGGGCAATTGCAGTCCCGAGCTTTTCAGCGAGAACACCGCGAAACATTTCCTCGCCATGCCCCCCGGAAAACTCGCCGGTCTGCACGCTTTCGAACATCAATTGCGTCATCTGTCCGAGGAACACCGCCTCAAAGGACTGGGCGGTGGCCTTTTGCGCGGGCGTTGCGGCCTTGGCGGGTGCCGCGCCAACGGTCGCAGCAGGAGTCGGGATTTCGATCGTCATTGGACCTCAATGTCGGCCTGGAGCGCGCCTGCACTCTTCACCGCCTGCAAAATGGTGATGAGGTCACGAGGGGAAACGCCGAGCGCGTTCAACCCGCTGACCAGCGTCTTGAGCGATGCGCCTCCGCCGATCAGCGCGAGATGGGCGTCGTTACCGTCGTTGACCGATACCTGCGTGCGCGGGACGACCGTCGTCTGGCCGCTGGAAAGCGGACCCGGCTGCGACACTTGCGGAGTTTCGGTGACGCTGATGGTCAGCCCACCCTGCGCCACCGCGACCGAGCTTATCCGTACGTCCGCGCCCATTACGACGGTGCCGGACGCTTCGTTGATGACGATCCGCGCCGGCTGATCGACATCGACGTCGATCGTCTCGATCTGTGTCATCAGATCGACGACCGAACCCTGAAAGCCTCCGCGCTGCGCGATTTCGACGGTGGCGGGGTCGAGCATCTCGGCCGTCCCCGAGAAACGGCCGTTGATCGCGGTCACGATTCGCTGCGCCGTCGTAAAGTCGGGGTTTTTCAGTGCGAGCTTCAGACTGGTCGCGGTGCGTAGCGCAAACGGCACCTCGCGCTCGACGATCGCGCCGCCGGCGATCCGTGCCGAGGTCGAAACACCGCGGCTGATGCTGGCGGCGGCCCCTTGCGCCTTGAAGCCCGATACCGCGACCGGGCCCTGTGCGACGGCGTAGATTTCCCCATCAAGCGCGCGCAGCGACGAAGCGATCAGCGTGCCGCCCTGCAGGCTCGAAGCATCGCCGAGCGCCGCGACCTGAACGTCGATGCTGGAGCCGGTGCGCGAAAAGGGTGGCATCGACGCGGTGATCGACACCGCCGCGACATTCTGGGTCTTCATGTCGGAGCCCCGGATGTTGACGCCCATGCGTTCGAGCATCGCCTGCATCGATTCCTCGGTGAAGGGCGAATTGCGCATCCGGTCGCCGGTGCCGGCCAGGCCGACGACGAGGCCATATCCGACCAGTTGGTTGGGCCGGACATTCTCGACATTGACGATATCCTTGATCCGCGTTCGCGCGATGCCGGGCGATACGCAACCGAGCACAACCGCAAGCGTCGCGGACGCGCGCAGCCCTTGTCGGATAAAGCGGCGAATTCGTGGAAAAGATCTCATGAATCTCTTATAGGATAGGTATGGCCGATGACGGTCTGGAGGTGTAAGTTTCGGTGCGGATCGATGCCCTGACAGTGCCGGTGACACGGACCCTGCTCTTGGGCGCGTTGCCCAAGGCGGCGGCGCAGTTCGCCGCGCAGGAATTGCATCCCCACGCCGTGCAGGCACCGACCCCCGCACCGACCGCGCCGGCGATGCCAAGCGTTGAAATGCTGGTTACGCTGGCGATGAACGAAGCGCCGATCGAGCGCCGCCGCCGGATTGCCCGCGACGCGAGCCGTGGCCTCGACATGCTCGAGCGGCTGCACCAGGAGTTGCTGGTCGGTGTTGCGGCACCGACGCGCTTGCGCGAGATCGTCGAGTGGGCGCAAACGACCGAGCAACCCGAAGATCCGGTGCTGGCGCAGATCTTCCACGACATTGACGTCCGCGTTCGCGTCGAACTGGCGAAGCACGACATCGAGGTGTAAGGCTCAGCGCCCGCGGGCGAGGCGCAAAACGTAGCTGATGATTTCGGCGACTGCGGCAAAATGCTCGGTCGGGATCGGGCGATCCAGTTCCGCGCTGGCGTAGAGCGCGCGCGCGAGCGCGACATTCTCGACGATCGGCACGCCATTGGCGGTCGCGATCTCGCGGATCTTGGCGGCGATCGCGTCGACGCCCTTGGCCACCACAATCGGCGCGGCCATAGCGCCGTGATCATATTTCAGCGCAACCGCATAATGGGTCGGATTGGTTATGATCACGCTGGCATCGGGCACGGCGGACATCATCCGGCTGCGCGCGCGCTGCATCTGGATCGCGCGGATCTTGCTCTTGATCAGCGGGTCGCCATCCTGTTCCTTATGCTCGTCCTTAATCTCCTGCAGCGACATTTTCATGCGGTTGGTGAACGACCAGCGCTGATAGACGAAATCGAAAATGGCGAGCGCGGCGACCAGGATCGCCACCGCCTTGATCATGGCGAGCACGACCCCGACTGCGGCGGCGGTGACCGCAGCCGGATCGGCACCGACCAACTGGTCCAGGCCGACAATCTTGGGCCAGATGACATTGGTCGCAATGACGATGACGCCGGTCATCTTGGCGAGCGTCTTGCCGAATTCGATCAGCGCGCGCGGGCCGAACATGCGGCCTAGGCCCGAAAACGGGTTGAGCTTCGACCATTGCGGTTTGAGCCGGGCGAGCGCGAAGCTTGGTCGCCCCTGCAACACACCGCCAAGCAGCGCGAACACGAACAACACGCCCAGCAACGGTGCCACCGCCAGGCCGACCGCACCGAGAAGACCGATTGCGAAATTTTCGGCCCCTTGCGGATTGAACAGATAATCGTCCGCGCCGCCCCACAACCGCACGAAGATGACGCCGAGCTGTTGCACCGTATAGGTGCCCATACCGCCGACCACGACGATGGCAGCGGCGAACATGGCCGCGTGCTTCATCTCGGGCGACGACGGCATGTCGCCCTTGGCACGCGCGTCGGCGAGCTTCTTTTCGGTGGGATCGAAGGTTTTCTGGTCGTTGTCGGCCACGCTTTAGTTCCAGCTTGTCTGCATATAGGCGGCCATCGCCTGCGCGAAGCCGGTCAGCAGTCCGCCCAGCGTCATCGCCATCACCGCCAGGCCGAGCAGGATGTTGAGCGGCTGGACGATGAAGAAGAGCTGGATCGCAGGCGCAATCCGGGTCGAGAGGCCAAGCGCGACGTTGAACACGATGCCGTAAACCAGCAACGGGGCCGACAAGCCGATTCCCAGCGTCATCGCGCGCGCCACCGCGTCGAGCGCGGCGCGCAGGAAATCATGCGCTGGTGGCATGCCGCCGATCGGGAAGGTGCGATAGGATTCGACAATCGCGCCAATCCACAAATGGTGGACGTGCATCGACATGCACACCACGGCGGCGGCGACGGTCACGAACTTGGACAGCAACGCCGCTTGGCCGCCCTGTGAGGCATCATAAAGCAACGCCGAGGACAGGCCGATTTGCGAGCTGATGATCGATCCCGCCATCGACACCGCGCTGAACACGATCTTGACCAGCGCGCCGATCGCGAGCCCGGTAATCAGTTCTGCCAGCAGTACCGCCGGCAGCGCCCCGCCCGCCGCGGCCGCCGTGCGCATCAACGGTCCGAGCACGCCCCACAGGCCGATGCTCATGCCCAGCGCGATCATCAGGCGGATCCGCCCGGGCACCGCATCCTCCGAAAAGACCGGGAGCAGCATCAACACCGTGCCGACGCGCGCGAACAGGATGAGGAACGCGGTCGCCTGCACATCGAGATGCGACAGGTCGAACGATGGCGGGGCGAGGGGGGCGAGCACCCTTTCAGCCAGCGATGATCATGCCGCTGATCCGCGCCATGAAATCGGACAGCGCACCGCCGATCATCGGCAGGCACAGCAGCATCACCACGCCCATGGCGATGATCTTGGGAACGAAGGTCAGCGTCATTTCCTGGATCTGGGTCAGCGCCTGCAACAGGCCGATCGCGACGCCGACGATCAACGAGGTGATCAGCAGCGGTCCGACGATCGTCATCACCAGAATCAAGGAAGCGCGGGCAAGCTCCATCGCGGCGAGCGCATCCATTGGCGTGTGCCTCAGATCTGCATGCGCATGATGTCGGAATAGGCGTTCACGACGCGATCGCGCACTGCGAC
This sequence comes from Sphingomonas sp. TF3, assembly GCF_003985085.1. NCBI lineage: Bacteria > Pseudomonadati > Pseudomonadota > Alphaproteobacteria > Sphingomonadales > Sphingomonadaceae > Sphingomonas > Sphingomonas sp. TF3. Next base: position 9,779 of record NZ_RWKS01000013.1, read on the forward strand.
CATCGTGTCGAGCGCGGTTTCGGCCGATCCGATCGCGGTCACCACGTCGATCAAGTCGCCCTTGCCCGCGACTTGCTTGGCCGAGGCGCTTTCGGCGGCACGCAATTGCGTCGAGGTGTCGGAGATCATCGCCTCGACCATGCCGCCAAAGCCGCCCGATGCGCCGGGCGCGGTTTCCTTGGTCGAGCCGGTCTTGAGCGTGTTGCCAAGGCCAAGCGTACGGCCATAGGCCGAGCTGGCGTCGAGAGATCCGATGGACATTGTCGCTCTTCCTTATTTCAGCAAATCGATGGTGCGCATCGTCAGGTTCTTGGCTGCTTCGATGGCGTTGAGGTCGGCTTCGTAGGAGCGCTGCGCGTCCTTCATGTCGGCGGCCTCGAGCAGGGGATTGACGTTGGGCTTCAGGACGTACCCCTGAGCGTCCGCAGCCGGGCTGCCCGGCATGTAGACCTTGGTGAAGGCGGTCTTGTCGGCGTCGACGCTGGAAATCTTGACGGCGGTTCCGCCATTCGCCCGGTCGACTTCGGCCTGAAAGCTGACGACCCGGCGGCGATAGGGATCGCCACCGGCGGTGCGCGACACCGAATCCTGGTTGGCAAGATTTTCCGCGATCACCCGCATCCGCAGCGACTGCGCGCGCAAACCCGATGCCGATACTGCCAACGATGTCTTGAGATCCATGAAGTCGCTCCACCGGCTCCGTGCCGTCACCCCTCCTTCATAGGCAATTATTGCCTAGCCAGACCGTCAATGCGGAAAAATAATCCTATAACTCGGGGGAAGGAGCCGTGCATTGTCCATCCTCGAAGATATCGAAGTCGAGCTGTCGATCGTTCTGGGCTCGGCCCAGGTTCAGATCCGCCAGATCCTGCAAATGAGCCGCGGCGCGATGATCCCGCTCGATTGCGGGCAGGACGACCCGACTTTGGTGTTCGTCAATGGCGAGCTGATCGCCAAGGGCCGGATCCTGGTCAACAGCGAGGAGATGTCGCTGGAAGTGACCGAAATCACGCGCAAGAGCCGCAACTGATGGATGTGCTGTCGCTGCTGCGCACGATGGGGGCGCTCGGGGTCGTGCTTGGCTTGCTCGGCGGTGCGCTGTGGGTGGTGCGGCGCTACAATATCGCCTTGCCGGGGCGCGTTACGCTCGGTCGCGGGCGGCGCTTGGAAGTGGTCGAGCGGGTCACGCTCGACGGGAAACGCTCGCTCGCCCTGGTGCGGCGCGATGGCTGTGAACATCTGATCCTGATCGGCCCGGATGGGCAGATGGTGGTCGAAAGCGGTATCCTGCCGTCTATCCCCTCTGACGGAGCGGCTGCGGTCGGCACCGCGATGGCTGGGGAGGCAATCGCGCAGACGGTAGTCCCTGAAATGGCAGCGCCTGAGCGCGAAGGCCAGGCGTCGGAACCGACGCCTGGAAACAGCAAGGATGCTATCGTCAGCGACGAGACCGCGCCGGAACCCGAAACCGAGTTGCGCACTGCCCTGACGCTGCTGCTCGACCATCTCCAGTCGCGCCGCGACAAAGCGGCCTTGATTCAGGCGTCGCTGTCGCCTTCGCGCGAACCGTCTTTGCCTGTCTCGGCTGTCGCTTCCGCCTCGTCCACGCCGCGTCGTTCGGTGTCGGCATTGCTCGACCATCTGACCGAGCAGCATCATCGGGCGGACGTCGTTGCGTAAGTCGGCCCTGTTTGCGCTCGCCGCAGCTGCGCTGCTGATCCCGGTCGCTGCGCACGCGCAGTCCGCATTGGCCCAATCCGCATTGGGCTTGCCCGGTGCTGGCGCTGGCGGGTCGGTATCGGGCCGGGCGATCCAATTGGTGCTGATGCTGACGGTGTTGAGCCTCGCGCCCGGCATCCTGATGACCGTTACCAGCTTCACCCGCATCGTCGTCGCGCTGTCGCTGTTGCGCACCGGCATCGGTGCCCAGGGCGTGCCGCCGAATCCGGTGATCATCAGTCTCGCGATGTTCCTGTCCTTCTTCGTCATGGCCCCGACCTTCGAAAAGGCGTGGGACCAGGGAATCAAGCCCTATACCGCAGGCAAAATCGCCGAGGAGCAAGCCTTTGCGGCGACCGCCGAGCCGTTCCGGCAATTCATGCTGAAACAGGTGCGCGATGACGATCTGAAGCTGTTTATCGACATGGCGCATGCGAAGCCGACGGCGCGCAAAGACGTCGCGCTGACGACGTTGACCCCGGCCTTCATGATTTCCGAACTGCGCCGCTCGTTCGAGATCGGCTTCTTGTTGCTCCTGCCGTTCCTCGTCATCGATCTGGCCGTGGCCGCGGTATTGATGGCGATGGGCATGATGATGCTGCCCCCGCCGACCATCGCCATGCCGATGAAGATCATCTTCTTCGTGCTGGTCGATGGGTGGGCGCTGGTCGCGGGGTCGCTGGTCAAGAGCTTCGGCACGACGTGAACCCGACCGCCCCCCTCCAGCAAAGGCGGGGGGCTTTGGGGGCGTCGGTTTAATTATTGCGGCTTGCGCCTGCGAGCCACGCCGACAGCTCGGCAAAAGAAATCAATTCGATGAAGGCGACCCCGACATGAAGCTCGTTGCGCCAGCGCACCGAGCACGCGCGCGGGGAAAGTCCAGGGATCGTCAGCGTGGCGGGCGCGTCAAGCGGGATGTCGGTGGACAGCGTCAACCGCGCGCCGCTCTGCGAGAGATTTTCGACCGTGACCGGGCATGACCGACCGAGGCTGCTCAAACGGCCTGGCGCAGCGACGGCGAAGCGCGGGGCCCGGCCGATCGCGGGGATATGGCCCTTTGCCTTTACCACCTGCGGTCGCAAGGTGCTCGCTACATCGATTTCATGGTCGAGCTGGATGCCGACACGCCCTTCGTCGGTCCATACCACGGTTGCCGACAGGCGCTCGCCCGAGCGGAGTTCGATGACGACGGCATCGTCGCGGGTGAGCGGTTGACCTGTCTCCACCAACATGCCGGTCGTCGACACGTTGCGCAATCGGCACAGCGCTTCCTTGCCCGGGCCTAGCTCAAGCTTCGCGGCAATGAGCGTCGTAACGGTTCGCTGCGCGCGTTGGCGCAGTCCCTCCGGTGAGGCGATTGAGGGATCGACCGGTGGGTGAGGTTCAATAGAGGTCATGATCGTCTCTCATGAAAAAAAAGAGTATCCCCTCTTTTTATAGGATGATCGACCCGTCAGGCGGGCTCGGCGCGTGTTATTGCGATGCGCTTGACCGTGCCCTCACCGAATGCCTCGGTCGATGCGGCACGCACCACGTCGCGGAATCCGCCGATATTGGCCAACAGGCCGTCGGGCCCGGTCGCGAGCGGGGTTCGCCAGGTGCGCATGTTGATCGCGTGGAGCATCAGCGGCAGCTTCGACGTCACCATATCGGCCTTGTCGCTCGCGACTTCGAGCGACACGTCGAAATTCACGTAACCAGCGAGGCGACCGTCCGAAAACACCAGCGGAGCGAGGATCTTGGCGCTGGACACAAAGCTGCGCGGCGGTTCTGCTGCCGGTGTCGCAGCGGCCTTGGGTTCGCTGCCGCCCGGTTTGGCGAACAGCAGAACTGCACCATAGCCCGCACCGCCGCCGATCGCGACGCCAAGGATGAGCAGCAACAGCAGGGAGAGCGCGCGTTTCACGAACCGGATCTCCTCAGAATTTGAAGCTGGCGTCGCTGGGCAGCGCAGATTGCTGACCCATCACGACAACCGTAATGCGCCGGTTTTCCGCACGATCGGGCTGTTCGGGATAGACCGGCTGGCTCGCACCCAGCGCAACGATCTCGGCGAAGCGATCGGGCGTCATGCCCGCCGCGATCAACGCCGAGCGCGCGGCGAGCGCGCGCGCGCCGGACAATTGCCAGTTTGCGTCGCTTTGGCCGCCGGTGCCGTCCGTATGCCCTTCGATCGCCAGTTGTGCCGAAGAGCGGGACAGTTTTTCGGCAAGCTTGCCAAGCACTACGCGCGCATACGGGTTGAGCTCCGCCGTGCCGGCGCGAAACATGGACTGTCGGTCATTGTCCATCAGCGTGATGCGAAGGCCGTCGCGAGCCACTGCCAGAGTGACGTTCTTCTGGCCGTCATTGGCTTGCGGCACGCTGTCGATCGCGATCTGCAATTCGGCGGCGACAACGCGTTGCGACGCATCGGGCACATTGGCGGTGCCGCCGCGCGCCGGGCCGGCTGCCGCAATTTCGGTCGAAGTCCTGCCTTTGGAGCGGCTGCCCGCCCCCGATCCTGGTGCGCCGCCTTGCGGGCCTGTGCCGCTGGCGCTGCTGGGCGGGGACGGCGTAAAATATTCGGCCAGGCCCTTCAGCTTCGCTTTGTCGGGGCTCGACAGCAGCCACAGCAGCATGAAGAACGCCATCATCGCGGTCACGAAATCGGCATAAGCCACTTTCCACGCCCCGCCATGATGGCCGCCAGCGATCTTCTTGACCCGTTTGATGATGATCGGGCGATCATTGGCCGCTTTGCCAGCCATGTCAGGTTCCGATCAGCGCGATACGCAGACGTTCCTGCACCGCGCCAAGGCGAACATGCTTGATCGCCTCCACCGAATTTTCGCCAGCCGCGATGCGGTCCATCAGATTGGCGCATTCATCGGCATGTTGGATCAGGTAATCGAAGCTTTGGAGCTGTTCCAGAAAGCTGGTCACGAAGTGTTCGTCCGCGACGAGCACTTCGGCCAACCCTTCCAACTGTTCGCGGATTTCGCGCAGCTCGGCCGCCATCACGCCGTGCAACAGGCCCGAAAACGGGTCGAAGGCTGTGACAGGGGTTCCGTCCTGGGTTGTGATCGAGGGAAGATAGGCCATCAAAACAACTCCAGTTCGCCATCGCTGGGCGGGGCAATGACAGGGACGGGCGCGCGGACGAGGGGGACCGCATCCGAAACGTTTTTGCTGCGGCTCAACCCCTGATAGGGAATGAACTCGACCTTGCGGGCGGAGCGCCCGCCAATGTCGACGTGCCCGATCTCGATTCCTTCGGTTTCAAGGAAGCGACGCGCGAACTCCGCATTTTGCGACCCGATCGAGCCCAGCCCGGCAATGATGTTGGCACCGCCATAGATATGGCCTTTCAGCCGCGCCCGGGACGCGCCCTTGGCCATCATTCCGTTGATCAGCAATTCCATGGCATGGACGCCATAGCGCTGCATCTCGTCGGGCCGCGGTTTGACATCGGCTCCCGGTTCGCCGAGCAGGAAATGATTCATGCCCCCGATCCGAGAGACGCTGTCGTTCAGGCAGACTGCGATGCAGCTGCCGAGAAGGGTCGTCACCATCGTATCCGGTTCGGATACGACGCAATGCTCGCCCTGGATGATGTTGATCCTCCGCATGGCGTCAGGTCAACGCGCCGAAGACGCGCTCAATCTTTTCCTTGAGGGCAGCCGGCGCAAACGGCTTTACGACATAGTTGTTGACGCCGAGGGCTGCCGCCTTTTGTACAAGATCGCGGTCAGAAGAACCGGTCAGCATGATAAAGACGGTCTTCCCGATCACCGGGTCGGCCCGGACTTGCTCGAGAAACTGGAGTCCGTCCATTTCGGGCATGTTGTAATCGGAAATGATGAGATGAACCCGGTCGCTGCGGACCGCGCTCAACGCCTCGGTTGCGCTGCCCTTGTCGCGCACATCCTTGAAGCCGAGATCCTGGAGCGTGCGCCGGATCATGGCGCGCATGCTCGTCTGGTCGTCGACCACCATAACCTTGATCTGTGCAGCGGCAGGCATCAGACAATTCCCAGGGGCTTGGCCCGGCATGCCGCAAGGATCGCCTCGGGCATGGCGGACAGGCTGATTTCTTCCATTACCGCGCCGATTTCCATCGCCGCGCGCGGCATACCGTAGACCACGCAGGTTTGCTGGTTCTGCCCCAGCGTGCGCGCACCGGCGCGTCGCATTTCGAGCAGGCCTTGCGCCCCGTCCGATCCCATGCCGGTCAGGATCACTCCGACCGATCCGGACGCGACCGGACAGAACGAGCGGAACAGAGCGTCGACCGAAGGACGATGGCCGCTGATCGGGTCGGTTTCGCGCAGTTTGATCCGGCGGTCGCCGTTGGTCGCGAGTTCCATATGTGCTTTCCCCCCAGGAGCAATATAGACGGTTCCCTGCTCGACCGGGCTGCCATTGGTCGCTTCCACCACCCTTACGGCACATTCGCCATCGAGGCGTGCCGCGAAGTTGCGGGTGAACGCTGCTGGCATGTGCTGGACGACCAGGATCGGCGGGCTGTCCTTGGGCATCGCCTTCAGCACCGAGAACAGCGCCTCGACGCCGCCGGTGGAAGAACCGATCGCGATGATCGAACCCTTGCCGACGCCACCGCCCTTGGCAGGCGGGAGGTTCGGCGTCGGCCCCGGCCGCACCGAAGCGCGGGCGGCCGCCTTGACCTTCTCGCACAGCAGGGTCGCGTCGCGGGCGATGTCCTCGGGCGTGCCGGTGGGCTTGGCGATATAATCGACCGCCCCCAGGCGCAGCGCCTCGATCGTGACCTCGGCTCCATGCGCCGTCAGCGTCGAACACATCACCACCGGCATGGGCCGCAGGCGCATGACGCGTTCGAGGAAGGACAGGCCATCCATTCCCGGCATTTCGACGTCGAGCGTCAGAACGTCAGGATTGAGCGACTTGATCATTTCGCGTGCGGCAAACGGCTCGGGAGCCATGCCGACGACTTCGATTTCGGGGTCGGCCGACAGCATCATTTTGAGCGTCGCGCGCATCGTGGCGCTGTCGTCGACAATCAGGGTTCGGACACGGCGGGTCATGAGCGGCCCTCGATTTTGGCGTAAATGGTCTGGCCGCTCGATCGCATCTTGGTCGCCGAGACCCCGATGAGACGTTCCGAGTGGCCGATGTAGAGATGTCCCGCTGGCGCAAGTTGATCCACGAAGCGTTCTTCCAACTCAGCCTTCGCCTCTTCGTCGAAATAGATCATCACGTTGCGACAGAAGATCACGTCGTAGAGCTGGCGCAGCGGCCATGGTTCGAACAGGTTCAGCACCTTGGCGGTGACGAGCGCGCGCGCTTCATCGACCATGACGTAATCCTCGCCGTCCTGGCGCATCCACGTCGAGCGATACTCGGCGGGAATGGGGCGGACGGTCGCCGCGTCATAGACGGCGCGCCGGGTGGCTTCGACCACGGGCGGCGACAGATCGGTTGCGAGCAGCCGAACATCGGCGTGCCGCAGCCAGCTTGCCGACGCCCGATCGGGGCCGAGCAAGCACATCGTGATGCTGTACACTTCCTCCCCGCTCGAACATCCTGCCGACCAGATGCGGATCGGGTGCCCCTTGGCAGCCCGTTGCTTCAGTTCAGGCAGAACGACTTTGCGGAAATGGTCGAAGTGATGGACCTCGCGAAAGAAATGCGTGTGATTGGTAGTCAGCGCGACCACCATCGACGCGCGTTCCGTCTCGTCCGACTGCACCATCGCGACATAATCGCGAAAATGCGCCAAGCCGTGTTGCCGAAGCCGCTTGGCCAGTCGAGACTGGACCAGCGTCATCTTGCCCGCGCTAAGCGAGATACGCGCGTCGCTCTGCATGATCGCTGCGATCGCTGCGAAATCCGACGAGGTCAGTTCTGCGTTCGTCATGGTGGTGCCGCCGGCGGGCGCGGCGGGGGCGCCCCCGGCCGCGGTCACGCTACGAGTTCCAGATGGCGGGTCAGCGACAGGCCATCGAGATCAAGCAGCAGGATCATCTGCCCGGTGTCGTCGCCGCGCGCTTCCATCGTCCGCGATTCGACCCGGACCAGGCCCAGGATGACGCTCGGCTCGCCGATTTCGACATCGGGTGCCGGCTGAATTTCCTGGTCGCCGATCGAGACGATGTCGCTGACCTCGTCGACCAGGAAGCCGGCCTGTTTTTCGCCGATCGAGACCACCAGCACGCAGCTCCGCGCATGGATCTTGCTGGGTTCCCAGCCAAGGCGCTCGGCCAGGCCGATGACGGGAACGACGTTGCCGCGCAGGTTGGTGACACCCTTGATGAACGACGGGACGGTCGGCAGCGGAGTCGGCTCTTCCCACTCGCGAATTTCGATCAGCGAGTGCATGTCGATCCCGAAGGTTTGATGGCCCAGCGAGAAGGTCACGATCTTACGGTCGGCCTGCTTGTTCGCGGTGCGATGGTCGAGGGAGCTCATGCTGCGATTCCTTTTGGAGTGAAGCGGTTGAAACTGTTCGAGGCGACCAGTGCCTCGATATCGAGAATAAGGGCGATCGATCCGTCACCCAGGATGGTCGCGCCACCCAGCCCGCGGATCGGGTAGAGGTTCTGGTCGAGGCTCTTGATCACGACCTCGCGACGGTCATCGATCGTGTCGACGATCAGGCCGACATGGCCGGCGCTTTCGCTTTCGACGATCACCACCAGCGAATCTTCCAGGCTGCGGTTGCTACCGGGCAGATCGAAGATGTCCGTCGCACGCTTGACCGGCAGATACTGGCCCCGCATGTCGATCACTTCGTTGGTCGGGCTGGTGCGCTTGACCTGGCCGGGGGCCGGCTGGACGGTCTCGATCACGTTCGCCAGCGGCAGGACGTAGCGTTGCCCGCCAAGGCGAACGATCATCCCGTCGAGAATCGCCAGCGTGAGCGGCAGGATCATCGTGAAGGTCGTGCCTTCGCCGGGGGTGGAGGCGATCTCGACGCGGCCACCCAGTGCCTCGACGTTCGAGCGGACCACATCCATGCCGACGCCACGCCCCGAGATGTTCGAGATTGTCTCGGCCGTCGAGAAGCCGGGCGCGCAGATCAGCTGATCGATCTCTTCGTCGGTCAGTTGCGCATCCGCCTGGATGATGCCCTTTTCGATCGCCTTGGCGCGGACCCGGACGCGATCGATGCCGCGGCCATCATCGGCCACGCGCACGAAGATGCGCGCGCCCTTCTGTTCGGCCGATAGCCGGATCGTGCCTTGGGCTTCCTTACCTTTGGCGATGCGGTCGGCGGGCGGTTCGATGCCGTGGTCGATCGCGTTGCGGATCATGTGGGTCAGCGGGTCGCCGATCTTCTCGATCACGCCCTTGTCCACTTCGGTCGTCTCGCCCGTGGTCTCCAGGATGACCTGCTTCCCGGTTTCGGCCGAGAGATCGCGCAGCATGCGCGGCACGCGGCTGAATGCCTGACGGATCGGCTGCGCGCGCAGCGACATCACGTTGTCCTGGATCTGGCGCGTCAGGCGCGCCAGTTCCGGAAGTTCGACGCGCTGCTGGTCGGCCGGGGTCAAGCGATCCGCGAGGATCGAGTTGCGGATGACCAGTTCGCCGACCAGATTGAGCAGCAAGTCGAGTTTGATCAGGTCGACACGGATGGTCTGCGCGGCGGGTTCGGAAGCGCGCTCGAGCGTTGGCGCGCTTGGCGACGGTGCTGTCGTCGATACCAAAGTGAGCACCGGTGCCGACAGTTCGGGCTCCGCATCGGCAATGTCGTCCGAGGTCTGGTCGAGGGGATCGGTGGCCGCGGCAGAGGTTGCCGGAACAACCGACTCTGCGCGCGCAATGCTCACGAGCGAATCCGGGGCGACGAAATCGAAGCAGTCGGTCAGCGCGGCTTCTTCAATGCTTGCCGGGACGCGGATCGTCCACCGCAGATAGCTCTGCTCGGGTTCCATCTCGCGCAGCGGTGGCAGCGCCGACAGGTCGACACTAACAATGGAGCCCCCAAGCGCTTCGACTTCCCGCACCAGCAGCAGCGGCTCGCCGCCATTGGCCAAGGCGGCGTGCGACGGTGCGAAATCGATGATCCAGTCGGGCTCGACCGGCTCTTCCGTCGCATCGAAGATGTCGAGCGCGACACCAACCGGGCGGAACCCGAATTCGTCCTCGTCGCTTTCCTCGGCCTCCGGCTGGGGCGCGTCGGGCGTGGCGGGCGCGGGTGCGGGTGCGGCGGTAGCACCGCCGCCGACGCCGACGCCTTTTGTCTCCAACACGTTCTCCAGCGCGGCCAGGACGGCAGAATCCTGGGGCAAGGGTGCGGTGCCGCGGGCGGCGGCGACGTGGTCGGTCAGAATGTCGAAGGCCGACAGCATGACATCGGTCACACCGGGCGTCGCGGGAATGCGACCGGCACGTACCTCGTCCATCACGTTTTCAAAACGATGGGCAAAGGCGGTCAGGGCAGCGTGACCGAACGCGCCGGCGCCGCCCTTGATCGAATGCACCGCGCGGAACACGCCGGCAATGGTTTCCGACGACAGGTCGCCCGCGCGCATGGCCGACAGGCCCTGCTCGGCGACGGCCAGCCCTTCAGCGCATTCTTCAAAGAAGATGCCCTGGATTTCGTCCATTTCGTCGCTCATGAGCATACCCGCCGAATGGCGGCTCCCAGTTTTGCCGGGTCGAACGGCTTGGTGATCCACCCCGTCGCGCCAGCCTCGCGGGCGCGCATCTTCTTCTCGTCGGAGAATTCGGTGGACAGCACGAGGATCGGTGTGCCGCGGAAGGCGGGCTCTGCGCGCACCGCCTCCATCAGCTCGAACCCATCCATCTTCGGCATGTTGATGTCGGTGATGAGCAAGTCGGGCTGGACTTCGCGCATGCGCTCAAGCCCATGCTCGCCGTCATTGGCACTTTCGATACGATAGCCTTGTGCGGTCAACGATGCCTTCAGCAGCATACGCATGCTGGCAGAATCATCGACGGTCAGGATCAACTTGCTCACGCCTGGTCTCCGATGGTTTTGATGAGGCCGATCGCGTCGGCAAGACCGCACTTCTCCATTCGTTCGACGAAGGCGGGGCTGGGGTCGATGATGTGAAATTCATGTCCGGCGTCGCGCGCTTCGATGCGCGCGGCGAGCAACACTTGCAGCGCGGCCTGGCCAATGCTCTCGCTCGCGGACGCGTCGATGGTCGTTGCGCCGTCGTCGGCGGCGTTGATGAGCCGAGCGAGCAGATCCTCGGCGGTCACCGTCGTCGCATGCGATGGCAGGTGGATCACCGACGATGCGGTCTCGGGGTCAAGCGGGGGTGGCATTGAGTTCATTTTTCGCCTCGTCGAGTGCGGCTTCGAGCTGCTGGAAGGTTGGGGCATGGGCCGAGGGCGCCATGCGTCGGGCAATTTCCACCGCGACCTGAACGGGCACGTGCTGCGCGTAGGCAACGATCGCGGATTTCGCGACCAGGAAGGGTTTGGAATCGGCTTCGATCACTTCGAGCAGTTTCGATGCGAGCGGGCCGACGATGCAGTAGGACAGCAACACGCCGAGGAAGGTGCCGACCAGCGCGCCGCCGATCATCGCGCCGAGCACTTCGACCGGCTGGTCGATCGAGCCCATTGTCTTGATGACGCCGAGCACGGCGGCGACGATGCCGATTGCGGGCAAGCCGTCGGTCATGATCTGCAGCGCGTGCTGCGGTGCCAGTTCCTCGTGGTGGTGCTTGTCGATATCGGCATCCATTGCCGATTCAAGCTGGTTAGGGTCTTCGAAATTGACCGTCATCATCCGCAGATAGTCGCAGATGAATTCGATCAGGTGATGGTCCTTGAGCAGCCGCGGATAGGGCGAGAACAGCTTGCTCTCCGACGGCGTGTCGAGATGCGGTTCGATCCCGGTCGCGCCACCCTTTTTGAAGGTGGTGAGCAAGCCGAACATCATGGTCAGAAGATCGCGATAGTCGCTCGACTTCCAGCGCTCGCCCTTGAACGCGCGCAGCAAGCCGCCCATCGCCTTCTTGATCGTGCCAAGCGAATTGGCGACGATGAAGGACCCGATCGCTGCGCCCATGATCGCCATCAGCTCGTGCGGCAGCGCTTCCAGCACGACCGCCAGCTTGCCGCCCGAGAGCAGGAAGCTCCCGAACACGCAGCCGAGGATCACTATGAAGCCGATACCGTTCAGCATGATGGATAACGCGTCCGCAATGAAAGGTGGGTGACCCTTTGATTATAGGATGAACGCGGGCGCTTGGGCGCGGGAACGATACTAAATCTGCAATCCTCCCAAGATGACGGCTTCCGACCGCCTAGAATGATAACAGAACCGTAAGAGGAGATTTCATGTCACTGCATGCTTATCAAAGCGCCCGGAGCCGCGCCGAAACCCCGCGCGCGGCCGAGGCCCGCCTGCTGAGCCAGATTACCGGCGAATTGATGGATGCGCAGGCTGCGCGCCTGTCGGGCGGAGCGCTGATCCAGCCGCTGCACCGCAACCGCGAAATGTGGTGTACCTTTGCCAGCGATTGCGCCGCACCCGGCAATGCGCTGCCCGAGACATTGCGCGCGCAGATCATTTCGCTGGCGCTGTTCGTCGACCGCTTCACCACCGAGGTGATGATGGGCCGGGAGAAGATCGAGACGCTGATCGATTTGAACCGCACGATCATGGAAGGGCTGCGCGCACCTTCGCTGGTGAACTGACTTTCCCGCCGCTCCCGTCGCTCGGACACAAAAAGGGGCACCGCAGAGAACCTGCGGTGCCCCTTTTGTTTGGGTTGGATGGGCTCAGAAGCTGGCCCAATCCTCCCCATTGACCGATTCAAGCGCCTTCACCGGCGACGTATAGGCGGGGGCCTTTTCCTTCTTGGCCGGCGCAGCGGCGCGGGGCTTTGCAGCGGGCCGGGCCACCGGGCGAGCGGCGGCATTGCCGCCAATGTCGAAGCGTGCAGTCTGCTGCGACAGCGAACTGACCTCGGTGGTCAGGTTGCGGGCGGCAGCCGAGGTCTGTTCGACCATCGCGGCGTTCTGCTGCGTCGCACGGTCCATGCTGCCGACGGCAACGCTGATCTGCGAGATCGCGGCGGCCTGGGCCTGGTTGTCGGCGGCCATGTCGCCGAGCAGCTTGTGCACTTCGCCAACGTCACCGGCGATGTTGACCAGCGCGCCATCGACCTTCTGCACCGCGCCAACCGCGGACAGAATTTCGCTCTGCGTGACGGTCAACTGGTCGCGGGCGCGCTTGGCTTCCTCTTCGGCGCGCATTGCCAGCGCCGAGACGAGATCGGCGACGACCGCGAAGCCGCGACCGGCGTCGCCTGCACGGCCCGCTTCCACGGCCGCGTTCATCGCCAGAACGCGCGTCTGGAACGCGATCTTGTCGAGGCCTTCGATCACGCTGTCGATGCCCTTGGCGCTTTCGGACACGCGGCCCATCGCCTGTACCGCTTCATCGGCGATTTCACGACCGCCCGAGACGGTGGCGATCGCGCCGTCGGCACGGGCAACGGTGCGCCCGGCCGCATCTGCGCTCGCCTTCAGGCGACCATCGATCTGCGTGATCGCGGCGGAGGTTTCCTCCAGGCTGGCGGCATTGCCTTCGGTCCGGCGTGCGAGATCTTCCGACGCCTGCGCGATTTCGGTCGAGCCGGTGCCGATGGCCGAGGTGCTTTCCACGACCCCGCCGATCAAGCCGCGCAACGCTGCGGTGGCGGCGTTGAAGTTGGTCTTGAGTTCGGCATAGTTGCCGGGGAAATCGGCGTTGATCGTCGCGGTCAGGTCGCCAGCGGCCAGCGCGCCAAGATTTTCACCGACGGTCGCGACGACCATCTGCTGCGTCGCGTCTTCCTGGGCCTTGGCCATTTGCGCAGCTTCCAGTTCCAGCGCCGCGTCGCGGAACACGCGCACGGTGTCGGCCATGGTGCCAATTTCGTCGGTACGATCGGCAAAGGGAATCTCGACCGAATTGTTTCCGGCGGCGAGCGTTGCCATCGTCTGCTGCAAGCGGGCGAGCGGGCCAGTAATACCCTTGCGGGCGACGACCAGGCTGAGGCCAATGCCAATCGCGATGCCGAGGATGCTCACGATCGTGAGCGTCATCGTCGTCGATCCCGCATTTGCATTCAACTGAGCGGTTTGCTTCTTGCCGTCGGCGATCAAGCGGTCGTTGAAAGTTGAAATATCCTTCGCCAATGGCTCGAGCATTTCGTCAGCAGGGCGCAGCAACGCGGTCGCTTCGGCATTGCGGTTGACCGCACCGAGCTTGGTCGCCTTGTCGGTCAGCGCGTGCAGTTGATTGATCCGGTCTTCGAATTGCGACAGTTCCGCCGTGTACTGTGGCCCGGATTCCTTTGCCTGACGGATGTAATCGAGCGCGGACTTGTACGCTTCCTCCTGCTTGGCCGGAGATGATTTTGCCATCGGCGTGGACGCGTCGTAGATCATTGCCTGATAGGCGATCAGGTCCATCATGACCGAGCGCCGATTGGCGCGCGTGAGCATGGCGGGAATCTGCAGGTCATGCTCGGCGAGGTGCGTATAACTTGTGTTGGTCCGCGTGAGTGAAGACGCGCCAAGATAGGCGATGACGGCGGTGATCAAGCCAAGAAAGACCAGTAGTGAAATGATCTTCTGGGCGATTTTCATATTATCGAGAAAGCGCATTGAACTCTCCGGGATGGGCGGGGAAAGGAAGCAATTGTCCGTTTCGTAGGAATTATAGGATGTTTGCAGCGGTCTCGACGGCGTCATGTGCAAATTGGGCCCTTGGCTCTTCGCAGCGGCACGGACCAGGCAGCGGGAAAGGGGCGGGGTTGGGTGTCCCTGCAGTCGCTGAATTCGACACGCCGCGAATGTAGTGGGAATCGCCACTGCGCGTTTGCGGGGGCGGCAGCCATCCCAAGAGATGATGGTCGCACCGGCACCGAACGACGGCCTCTCCCGCAAATCCTCTATGATGAAGGTTAGGGATCTGGCCCGGAACCTTGCGGATGGCTGCGTCGCCTTCGCGCGCCGTGTCACCGCGCGGGATATGAGCATGACCAATATCGGAACCAGGATTGCACGGCTGCAGGTGTTCGGTGCCGCGCTGTTTTTTGCGGTGGCGGCGCTGGTCGTTGGCGGGATGCATGAGAGCAGCCTGGCGATGGAGCAGAACCTCGAGGACATCCGCCGTGTTTCAGCAGTTATGGAAGTTGCCGATCTGATTTCCGAAAATCGCGTGGCGCAGGCTTCGTTGCTGCTTGAGGACGGGCAGGCTGCGCGCGCGCTGTTGGCGAAGCGCACCGGCGCGCTAACCGTCGAGCTGGCGCGCTTATGCGCCCTGACGCCGCCCGGTCCGCTCAGGCCGATGGTCGATGCCATGGAGAAGGATTGGGACTCATATCAAAAGGCGCAGCAGCGAATGATCGCTATGGACGGGGATGGGCACGCCGCTGACGCGCTTGCCCTTTTCCGCGGGGAGCTACAGAAGAAATACCTCGATTTTGACCGGCAGGCGGATGTTTTGGCCGGCCAGTTTCGTGCCAATGCCGATCGATCCGGGCAAATGGCGACCGGGGTGGCGCACTTCGTCGCGGTGTTTGTACTGTCGTTTTCGGCCGTTGGTTTCCTGGCCCGCTTCCTGGTTCAAATCTTTATTCACCGCCGGGTGGTGCGACCGTTGGTCGACATTACCAAGTCGCTGACGGCACTGGCGTCGGGCAAAACCGACGTCGTGCTGGCTGGCGGCGAGCGGCGTGACGAGATCGGCGCGATGGTGCGGGCGCTGGATGTGTTCCGCGCCCAGGCTCGGCTGATCGAGGCGGAGCATGAGCGGACCCTGGAGGCCCAAGCCCGCGCCGAGCGATTGGCGCGGCACGACTCGTTGACCGGTCTGCCCAATCGGCGCTTCTTTACGGAAGTTCTTGGGCGCATCACTGCGAACGCAGAGCATCCCGCAGCCGTAATGATGATCGATCTGGACCGCTTCAAACCAGTAAACGATATCTATGGGCATGATGCCGGCGACCTCGTGCTGAGCGAGCTCGCGCAACGTTTCATTGCCCACCGCGATGAACTGGGAACGGTCGCCCGGCTTGGCGGAGACGAATTTGCGGTAGTGTTCCCCTCTTCGAACGATCGCAGCCATGCCGCGCGCGTTGCCCAATTGCTCAGCGTCATCATTTCCCGCCCGATTCAACTGGAAGATGCCGTGGTCGAGGTGGGCGCGGCAATCGGCATCGCGCTCTTTCCGCACGACGGGACAAGCCCGGCCGCGCTGCTGCGAGCTGCCGATCTGGCAATGTATCAAGCCAAGACCGGTGGCCAAGGACGCTATCGTTTTTTCGATCCGTCGATCGAAGACAATGTCCAGGCACGGGCCGCGATGCACATCGACGTCCGGCGTGCGGTTGTCGCCGGAGAAATTATCCCTTACTATCAGCCTCTTGTGGCTATAGATGGAGGCGGACTGGTTGGTTTCGAGGTGTTGGCGCGTTGGATCCATCCCGATTGTGGAGTGGTTATGCCCGATGCGTTCATTCCGGTGGCGGATGAAATCGGCGTGCTGACCGACCTTACCTATCGTTTGTTGGAACGGGTTTGCCGGGAAATTCGGGAATGGCCCGACACGCTGACCTTTTCCATTAACTTGGCACCGAGTCAGTTGCGCGATCCGCAGATTGCGTCGCGACTGATTGCCATCCTGGATCGCTACGGCATCGCACCGCAGCGGATCGAAGTGGAAATCACCGAAAATGCCCTTATCACGGACTTTGGTGCGACCAAGAAGGTATTGAGCCGCCTCCAGAAGCACGGCATCCGCATTGCGCTTGACGATTTCGGGACCGGTTATGCCAGTTTGAACCATCTGCGCGAATTCAAGTTCGACAAGATCAAGATCGATCGGTCCTTCCTGCGCGGGCTCGACCAAGGCAGCAAAAACGAGGGAATCGTGCGCGCCATGATTACGCTCGGGAAAAGCCTTGATCTGGCGATCACCGCCGAGGGCATTGAGGAGATGGGCCAGTGGGCGCATCTGTCGGAATGGGGATGCGATTTTGGCCAAGGCTATCTGTTTGGGAAGGGCATGCCGGCCGGAAAGGCGAAGGCCCTGATCTCCACCGGCGCGCGCGGGCTGAAAGGTGCTCCACGGTCCCCGCTTCGCGTGGCCCAGTTATAGCCCTGAACGCCGTCGCCGACCGCAGATTCAGTCTTCGAAGATTGTGCGCAGGCGTTGCAGCAGGTCCCGCGCGCGCAAGGATTGAGCGCTGGCATCCTTTACGAACCCGGTGATCGTCTCGGGCGAAGAACCCGCCATCAGCGCGATTTGGGCAGCGGCTAGAAAATTGGTCATCGCGGTCATCGGTTGGTTCAGTTCATGCACCAGAAGCGCGACGGTGTCGGCCGATCCAATCGCGTTCGCATCACGCTCGCTCGCCTGCGCGGCATGTGCGCCGGTGCCAAGCCAATCCGAAAGGGTTTGCAAAGAGCAGGCAAACACCCGTTGCCCTTCAATGACCACCTTACTCACCAGCGCGGCGACCGGAATTTCATAACCGTCGCGGTGGCGCGCCATGAAGACCCGACTTTGCGCGATTCGTTCGCCGTCCAGACTTCCCGCATACTCCGCGATGGTCCTATCGTGGATATGATGATATAGTTGGGGTATCAATTCGTTGATGTTCTGGCCCGGCGCGGTCTTGCCGTCAAAGCCGAACAAAATCTCGGCATGATGATTGGACGATCGCAGGATTCCGCAATCGTCGATCACCATCATCGGAAAAGGGACAATGGCCAGGATGGATCGCGCGATCGCATGATCGCCATCCATGGGCTTATCCGATTCTCGTGCGCCGTTCATCACCGGTCGCTTATAGCTCCGCGATGCAGCGCACCATACATCATATTGGAGCGTGTGTCTGGAACAGATGACACCGCACCGATGGGCGCGATTTTGCGACCCTTGAGCCGAGGCATCCGCAATTCAAACAATGCGCGGGCGGGTCAATCCACGAGCCCGGCTGCAAAAGCGATGCGCAGCGCGTCGGGTAGGGACCGGACGTGGAGCTTGGTCATCAAGTTGGCGCGATAGACCTCGACCGTGCGCGGGCTGATGTCGAGTTCGTGCGCGATGACCTTGTTGACCTTCCCCGCGATCAAACCCATCAAAACATCGACTTCGCGCGGGGCCAGGCGCGCGATCGATTGTTGTGCGGCAAGGACGCGTGCCGCGTCCGCTTCGACCTTTTGCAAGCGATCATAAGCACGCTCGATGGTGGTGATCAGCGAACCGTGATCATACGGTTTTTCCAGAAAATCGATTGCGCCGGCTTTCATCGCCTCAACGGCCATGCTGATATTGCCATGCCCAGTGATAATGACGCAAATCAGGGGCAAATCGCGCGCGCTAATGGCGGTCAGTACGTCGATCCCGGACGCGCCGGTCATATGCACATCGAGCAGCACGACTCCGGGTTCGAGGGTTTGTGCCGCCGCCAGAAATTCGTCGCCCGAACTGAAGGTGCTGATGATGAATTCAGAGCGCATGTTGAGCAAGGATTGCAGCGATTTACGCACCGGTTCGTCGTCATCGACGATATAAATCTGTTTTAACATGGCTACCCCGCTGGCCGTGGCGAAACTGTTTCCTGAAGCCCTTTATCCCCACGTGGGAACGGCGGCGCGCGGATCACGCCTTGTGCCGGGCAGTCAGAAGAAACAAACTCTCCGAAATAAACGTGATTGATCGAGAGCGATCTATCTTGCGGTGCAGCAATATTGTGCAAATGCACATTGGAGATTTTGACGTCTCCCACGCCGTAAAATGTTCGATCTGAGCGTGATAAAGGTACAACAGATTCGACCCGGCGTTTACGTCGGTGAAATGCACGGACCGAGGACACTTCTCGTAAAACCACATTTCACTATTACACCTAAAAAAAACGCTTTCCATAGCAAAAATGGATGATGCCGTTGGCCAAAAATGGGATTTACTTTAAGGATAAAACTGCTCCCGCGGAGGGTGATCTCACCGTTCAAGCATAGCCAGTGGCCCCGCCGGTTAACTGGGCAGGCCGTTCCTTCCACGACCGCGTTCGTTGATTTCCGGACGCGGAGCTGCAGGACCACCGCGCCAGATTGGGAAGTTTGTCCTTGCGGCTTGGGAGGCATGATCCCGTTCTGAAGGGTGGGTTTGGCTTGCCCGGATGCCAAACCGAAGCGCTGGCCAGTCACTTGCCGATATGATCGGGCACGGGCGTAGCAGGGGGTTGGGTATCGCAATGTGACTGCCCAGAAACAGCCCTTCGTTCGTCGGGCGATATACGGGGGACCTGACGCCTTGGGTGGAAAGCTGTCGCTACTTATTGCGAAAAGCCGACCAGCGATGTCGCGCCACTTCGTTTTACAACCAGCAACCGAACGCCGCCACCTATCTCATCTTGGTTGGAGACTTCGACAAGCCAAGCGTCGCGGTGATCAGAAACATAGTAGGAAAGGTATGCGCCCTTCGCCGAGTATCTGTTTGGAAAGTGAGAGAAAATGTAATCTCTCGCCCTGACAACTGGGTCGATATGCTGTCTCACCGCTGGTTGCCGAGCGCCTAGCGCGAAACCGAAGAACGCTCCTGCAATCATTGCAACCATGATCGAAAGGACCGCAGTTCGTTTTGCCATTAGGATTGTATCGTGCATGTTGCGAATGTCCGCTATTGGGCGTGATCCGACGCTTGGCACTCGACCCGGCACGTTGCGCCATTGCGCAATGCTGCGCACGCCCAACGCAGCCATGCCAGTATCTCCTGCTACGTCTTGCGGGAAGCCGCTACTGCTGAACGAAGCGGCGCTTTCTGCGCCTGAACGGTCAGTGTTGCGGGGACCAGCGGCATGCCCAGCGCTCCGCTTTCCGCTGCCTCGATCAGAATCGCGCCGCTGCGTTTGCTCGACTGGACGATCACTTGTGCCAGTCCGTTGAACAGCGACCGCTCGCTCCCCTTGTCGCTCTCCAGGCAATTGGGATTGCCGTTGCCGACGCCGATCAGCTTGCCCGCTCCGGACACGCGGAAGCCGAGTTTCTGACTGGCGGTTGGCACCGGACGCCCGCGTGCATCGAGCGCTTCGATCTTTATCAGCGCTACGTCCTCGCCATCGGCATCGATCGTCAGCCGGTCGGCGGTCAGGCGCAGTGACCGCGCCGGGCCGGTTGTCTCGCGCCGCTGCGTCATCACGACGCGCCCCCCACGCCGCCCGCGCGCCTCGATCACGCCGGGCTGATATATGGCTTTCCACGCGACGTGCCCGAGGTGCGGTACCGCCTGGCTGCCGAGGCTGCGACCATTGACCAGCAGTTCGACCTCATCAAGGTTGGAATAGACCCAGATGGCGAGTTCATCCCCCTCGCGGCCCGTCCAGTTCCAGTGCGGGAAAAGGTGGAGCGCCGGCTCCGGACGCCACCATGCCTTGTAGTAATGGAAATAATCCTTCGGAAAGCCGCACATGTCGACGATGCCGAATTGCGAACTGATCGACGGCCATCCATACGGGGTCGGCTCGCCGCGGTAATCGAAACCGGTCCAGGCGAAGCCGCCCGCCAGCCACTCGCGCGCGCCGTAAACGCCCCACCATTGTTCGGGCGTTTCACCCCAGGGTACCACGCCGTCATAGCTGTTGACGGTGTTCCGCGCCGGGTCGCTGCTATATTCCCCGCGCGTCGAGATCGCGCTCGACGTCTCCGAGCCGAACACCGGTCGGGTCGGATGCTTGCGATGGAATTCGTCGGGCAGCTTGAGATTGTAGTTGAAGCCGATGATGTCGAGCGGGTCGGACACGCCTTGCTCGTTATTGCCGTTGACCGCAGCCGATACGACCCGCGTCGGGTCCAGCGCATGGCAGCGCCGCACCATCGCTGCGGCGATGGCGCTGCCTTGCTTGGCCATGTCGCCCGATTGCAGCAGCCATTCCTCATTGCCGATCGACCAGATGATGATTGAGGGTGAATTGCGGTAGCGCTTCACCATCATTTCGAGCTCCTGCATTCCTTCGGCATTGGAGCTCATCTGGCGCGTCTCGCACATCAGCATGACGCCCATGCGGTCGCACGCCTCGACCCATTCGGGTGTCGGCATGTTGTGCGAGGTACGCACCGCATTGCATCCCATCTCCTGCAGGACGGACAGGCGAAAGGCCTGTAATCGATCGGGCAATGCCGCGCCGACGCCGGCATGGTCGTGATGGTTGCAGGTGCCTTGGATCTTGAGCGGGCGGTCGTTGAGGAAGAAACCGCGGTCGGCCGTGAAGCGCGCGCTCCGCAGGCCGAAGGTCAGCCGCTCGGCATCGCGCACCGCTGCACCGCTCAGCACTTTTACGACGGCCGAATAGAGATAGGGCTGGCCGGGTGCCCAGCGCTGCGCGATCGCGATCGTCGCGCTGGCGGTGAAAAGGGCTGAGGTGCCTGCAGCGATGTGCTGCACCGGCGTTGTCGCCGTCGCGACCGTCTGGCCGGCTGCATCGAGGATCGTCCATTCGACCGCGGTGGCGGTCGCCTGCTCGCCCTCATTCTCCACGACCGTCGCCAGTTCGAGCGCGGCACCGTCACCATTTGGCGTTGCGCGTACGACGCTGTCCCATTTGCCGAGATGGAGCGGGTCGATTTTGCGCAGCCAGACGTGCCGGTAGATCCCGGCTCCTTCATAGAACCAGCCATCGCCGAAGCTCGCGTCGACGCGCACCACGACGCAATTGCTGCCGCCATAGACGAGGAAATCGGTCAGATCGAAACGGAACGGCGCATAACCGTTATCGTTGCGGCCGATGAAGCACCCGTTGACCAGGACGATCGCGTCGCGCAGCGCGCCATCGAACTCGATCCAGATGCGTCGGCCTCGATCGCTTTCGGCCACGTCGAACAGGCGACGATACCAGCCGACGCTGGTCTCGGGATAGCGCCGACCGAGCGGTTTATAGCCGTGCGAGCGCAGCTTGCTGTCGCCCTCGCCGCCCTCGTCGTTGACGAAGGGCAATTCGACCGCCCAATCGTGCGGCAGGTCGATCATGCGCCAGCCACCGTCATCATAGGCGGCCTTGGCAATCTTGAAATCGCCGGTCTTGGCGAAGTCGGCCTGTCCCGCGCCATAGCCGAAATCCTTGGCGGGATCGCTCGCATGGCCGAATGCAAAACGCCAGCCAAAGTCGAACAGGGACTCTTCGCGCGGCGATATCCCCGTGTTCGGGCGCTGCTTGGATGCGGCCGTGGGGACGGGCGCAGCCATGCTGGCGGTTGGCAGCAGCGCGGCTGCCGACATCACCAAACCGTCTCCTATAACTTCTCGACGAGAGCGATCATGCATCAGAATTTCTCCGCGCCCGTAGCTTTGCGTCCATTGCGAAGGTCGCGCCGTTAAAGCGTCCCACGTCGCGCCAGATGAGAAAGCGTAGGGCAACCAGGCGAGAACCGCCAGATCTGTCGCCTCGTAAAGGCAGGCAAACGTGTCGGTGCGCGAAGCCGCAGCAGTGGAATGATGTGCTTTTCTTGTAGGAGTATTGACTCTGGATGCGTAGGCTGCCCTCAACACCAAATGCCGGGCGAGCGGCGGGGGGAGGGATGATGCGGACACTGTCGAGCGTGGTGGGCTGTGCGGCACTGCTCCCCTGCCATGCTGCTCCGACGGCGGTTCCACGCGTTGCGCCAGCAAAAACGCAGGGCGCGGTCGTGAGGGTTATACCCCGAGCTATGGTACTTCCGGGAGATAGATCTGCCATGCGATCATTACACCGACTATTCGCGACCGTACTACTGCCGATGTCCGTGCCGATCCCTGCCGCCGTTCTGGCGGCAAGCCCGGCGCTCGCGCAGTCGGTGGCGGCACCGACTGGCCTCGACCCGCTCGGGCAGATGCAGTTGGCGGCACCGGCATCGGACGCGGCGTTCCACTATCGGCGGCTGCGCGGCGGCGTGCAGTTCATGCTGGGCGGCGTCACCAAATCGGTGATTTTCTACGCACCGGGCGTGGTGCGGGTGAACGCCAATCTCGGCCAATCCTATTGGACGCAGCGCAGCCTCGTCGTGATCCGCGAGCCCGGCGCGGTGCCGTTCACGCTGCGCGAAAGCGCTGACACGCTGGAGCTCGTCGGGCAAAAGCTGCGCGTTGCGATCGACACGCACACCGGCGCGGTGCGCTATTATGACCCTTCGGGTCGCTTGCTGACGCGGGAGAAGGACGACGCGCCGCAATCGATCGACAAGCGGATCATTTCCAACGCCCCGACCTATGAGGTGGAAAATCGTTTCACGCTCAAGCCCGATGAAGGCATTTACGGCTTCGGCTTCACCAGTGACGACGAGGTCAACCGGCGCGGCAAGGATCTGCTCCTCGTCCAGACCAATGTCGGCATCATCATCCCGGTGATGGTCTCGACCGAGCGGTACGGCGTGCTGTGGGACACCTATTCGCAGATGCGCTTCAAGGATGATGCCGATGGCGCGCGGTTATGGGCGGAAAGCGCGCCGGGCGGCGTCGATTATTACTTCATGGCCGGCGACACGATGGACGGGGTCGTCGGTGCCTATCGCTGGTTGACCGGCGATGCGCCGATGTTCCCCAAACAGGCGTTCGGGCTGTTTATGAGCAAGGAGCGCTACCCGACGCAAGAGCGCATCGTCGATGTCGCGCGGACGTTCCGCAAGGAAGGCTTTCCACTCGATTACATCGTGCAGGACTGGCAATATTGGGGCAGCGACAAGGACGGAAGCTGGTCGGGCATGATCTGGGACCCGAAGCGCTATCCCGACCCGGTGGCGATGAGCCGGGAAATTCATGATCTGCACATGAAATTGATGGTGTCGATCTGGCCATCGGTCGGCGACGACACCGCGCTCGCGCACGATCTCGATCGGTATGATCTGCGGTTTGCACCGGAACACTGGATCTCGAAGCACGCGCGCGTCTACGACGCGTACAGCCCGAGGGGCCGCCAGATCTATTTCAAATACGTCAAGTCAGGCCTGCTCGACAAAGGCGTCGATGCGCTGTGGATGGACGGCACCGAGGTCGAGGTCAGCTCGGCGATGTGGAATCCGGTCGACAATGTCCGCGACACCAAGGCGCTCGGCCGCAATGCGATGGGCGATTTTACGCGCTATCTGAACCCCTATTCGCTGCTGACCACGCAAGGCACCTATGACGGCGAGCGCGCGAGCGGCGACAAGCGCGCCTTCACGCTGACGCGTTCGGCCTGGGCGGGGGCACAACGCACGGCGGCGGCATCCTGGTCGGGCGACATCTATGCCAATTGGAAGACGTTCGCACAGCAGGTGTCGGGCGGCCTCAACGTCACGATCACCGGCAATCCGTATTGGACGCAGGACACTGGCGGGTTCTTCGTCAGCGATTTTCCCGGTGGCGAGAAGAACCCGGCATGGCGCGAACTGTTCGCGCGCTGGTTCCAATATGCGACCTTCAACCCGATCATGCGCGTGCACGGCACCAACGTCGAACGCGAGCCATATATCTTCAAGACGCTCGATCCGGCGGTGTACAAGACCCTGCTCGACAGCGTGCATCTGCGCTATCAATTGCTGCCCTATATCTACAGCCTGAGCGCAAAGGTGACGTCCGCTGGCTATACGCTGATGCGCGCGCTGCCGATGGACTTTCCGGACGATGCCGCGACGCGCAACATCAATGACAGCTTCATGTTCGGATCGGCGTTTCTCGTCCATCCGGTGACGCGGGCGATGTACAATATCCTGCCCTCGGAAGCGGGCACCGTGCCGACCGAGTGCTTGCGCACTGCCGACGGGAAAGCCGGGTTGAGTGTGCAATATTTCGTCGGCGAGAATTTCGAAAAGGCGGGCGGCGTGGTGTCCGATGCGAAGATCGATCACACCTGGCCCGATCCGCCGCTTGCCGAACTGCCGCCGGGCCTGACCTCGCTTAGCCACTTCTCCGCACGCTGGCAGGGCGAGTTGATCGCGCCTGAAGATGGCGAGTATGAGATCGGGCTGACCGGCAACGATGGTATGCGGCTATTCCTTGGCGGCAAGCTGGCGATCGACGGCTGGAAGCGCAGTGCCACGCGCTCGCGCGTGGTGCGCTACACGCTCAAGCAAGGCGAACGGCTGCCGGTGCGGCTTGAATTCTTCCACCCCGAGGGCGGGCGCGTCTTCCGTTTTATCTGGCGCACCCCGAGCGAGCTGAAGCGGGATGCCGCGATCCTGAGTGCGCCGCGCGACCTGACCATGCGGACCTACCTGCCGCGCGGGAACGACTGGTATGATTTCTGGACCAACCAGCGCTACCCCGGCGGCGTGACCGTTGCCCGCGAAGCGCCGCTCGACGTAATTCCCCTCTATGTCCGCGCCGGGGCGATCGTTCCGATGGGGCCCGTGCTGCAATATGCGACCGAGCGGCCCGATGCCCCTTATGAGATCCGCGTCTATCCGGGAGCGGACGGTCGCTTCACGCTCTATGAAGACGACAACGAGACCTATGCCTATGAGAAAGGGCAGTCGGCGCAATATGATCTGGTGTGGGACGACGCCAAGCGGACGCTGATGATCGGCCCGCGGCGCGGGGCCTTCCCCGGCATGGTGCGGCAACGGACGTTAAAGGTCATCGTCGTCGACCGTGGGGGTGACGAACGGGCTGGGCAAGAGGATACGCGAACCCTCCGGTATGACGGAGGTGCGATCAGTCTCCATTTCGATCACACGGGTTGAGGCAACCCGCTAACCGTGCCGGAAGGCGCACGGCAACAGGACGTTGCGCGTTCCCAAAGATCGCTCGACCGCACTCTCGCGATACCCGCGGGCCTGCCGGGAGCCGACAAGCTGAATCAAATCTCGCTCCGTTTTGAAATCCTGCAAGCGATTCCAACGCTTAAAAACGGGTATCAGTGGTCCAATTCCGGGGAGTTTTTTTATAGTTACAAATTAACCACACTGCCAATGAAACGACCTGTCGCTTTCATTGCCCCTTGCGGCAACCGTGCCGATTGTTTCACCATCCTGTCATAAACCCGGAGAGGATGTCGCAAAGACGACAAACGGGGAAACAATCATGCTCAAAGCTATCTCGCCTTACTATCTCGGTGCCGCCATTGTTGCGCTCGCGGCCGGCATTTCGACCGCTCCAGCGTCCGCGCAAATCGCGCCCGGGAGCGCGGCTGCCTCCGACCAGGATATTGTCGTCACCGGATCGCGCATTCGCCGCAGCCCGCTTGACCAGGACAAGCCGGTCGTCACCGTCGATCAGGCCGCGATCGCGCGCACTGGCCTGAGCTCGGTCGCCGACGTGCTGCAGCGCTTGCCGAGCGCCGGCGGGGGGCTCAACACCAAGGTCAACAATGCCGGCAATATCGGTGGTCCGCCCGACGGCACCGGCGTGAGCTCGGGCGCGGCGGAAATCGACCTGCGCTATCTCGGTGCCAAGCGCACGCTCGTGCTGGTCGACGGCCTGCGCTACGTCAACGGTTCGTCAGCGGGTGGCATCCCGGCATCGGTCGATCTCAACGAGATCCCGATGAACTCGATCGAACGGATCGAAGTGCTGCAATCGGGCGCGTCGCCGCTCTACGGCACCGATGCGGTGGCCGGTGTGGTCAACATCATCACCAAGCAGGCGCAGAAGGGGCTGCAGGCCAACGCCCAGTTCGGCACCTTCCGCCAGGGCGACGGCCATACCCAGAATTACGAGCTCAGCTACGGCATCCAGAAGCCCGAAAGCGGCACCTCGGTCGTGTTCGGTGGCTATTACACCAAGCAGGAAGCGGTCAGCACCGGCAATCGGGCGATTTCGCAATTCCCGGCGTCGGGGGCGGTGTCGTGCCAGGATCCGGCCTTTGCCGCGACCGGTGGTGTCGGGTGCAGCGGCTCGCCGCCGCTCGGGCGCTACCGCGTGCTGGGCCAGAACCTGACGCTCAAGGCACCCGTCGTCGGGCGCACCACGACGCTGGCCGATTTCAAGACCTTCACCGATGCCGACCGTTTCAACTTCGCCCCGTTCAACTATCTGCTGACACCGTCGGAGCGCTACGGCGGATTCCTGAACTTCAAGCAGGCGCTGGGCGACAGCGTGAACATGCGGGTGAAGCTGGTCTATAACCACCGCCATTCGACCACCGAGGCGGCGTTCCTGCCGCTTGTGATCGGGCCGGGCGCGGGCAACGGCAATTTGCTCGACCGCATCTCGGTCGATGCCAGCAATCCCTACAATCCGTTTGGCGTCACGCTGTCCTCGGGCGTCAACCTCGACGGCACGCCGTCGGGCGTGCCCGCCAATTACGTCGCGATCAATCGTCGCTTCGTCGAGGGCGGCCAGCGCGTCTTCACGCAGGATGTCGATACCTTCTCGGGAACGGTGACGCTCGACGGCTCGTTCCACATCGGCGACCATAAGTGGTTCTGGGATGCGAACGCGGTCTATGGCCTTAACGACGCGCACCAGCTCTTCACCGGCAACGTCAATGCCGCCAAGCTCGCACAAGCGCTCGGGCCGGTATCGCAATGCACCGGTGCGTGCGTGCCGTTCAACATCTTCGGCGGGGCGACGGTCGGCGGCGCGGGCTCGATCACCCCGGCGATGCTCGCCTTCGTGACCTTCAACGAGCGCGACAAGAGCCAACAGGAGCTCAACGATTTCAGCGCCAACCTGTCGGGCTCTCTGTTCACACTGCCCGCCGGCGATGTCGGCCTGGCGATCGGCTATGAACATCGCGATCAGGGGGCGAGCTACGACCCCGATCCCGTCATCGTCGCCGGGCTCGGTGCCGACGTGCCGACCCAGCCAAGCCGCGGCCGCTTCAACGTCAACGAAATCTATGGCGAGCTTCGCGTCCCGATCCTGACCGACACGGCGTTCTTCCAGAAACTCGAATTCGACGGCGCGGTGCGCCACTCGAACTATTCGACCTTTGGCGGCAACACGGTCTTCACCGCGTCGGGGCTGTGGAAGCCGGTTTCCGACCTGCTGTTCCGCGGCGGCTATGCCGAGAGCCTGCGCGCGCCGAGCATCGGCGAACTCCACGCCGGTGCCTCGCGGTCCGACCAGACGATCCAGGATCCGTGCACCAGCGGCCTGGGCGGCTCGTTCCAGACGAACGCGACCGTGAAGGCGAATTGCATCGCCAATGGGGTGCCCGCGAACGGCAGCTATGCCGAGCCGGCCGGCCAGATCGGCGTCTTTTCGGGCGGCAACATCAACCTCAAGCCCGAAACCGCGAAGACCTGGACTGCGGGGGGCGTCTACAGCCCGTCCTGGGCACGTGGCGGTTTGGCCAGCGTGCTGAGCCTCGAGGTCAATTATTACGCGATCAGCCTGAAGAACGCGATCGACTCGGCACCGGCATCGCTGATCCTCTCGCGCTGCGCGTTCAACGCCGATGCCGCGAGCTGCGCGCTGATCAAGCGCACGACCGTCGGCACCATCGCATCGGTCGGTGCCGTCCTGCAGAACCTGAACTCGATCAAGACCAACGGACTCGACGGCACCTTGCTCTATCGCACCCCGCGGTTCCGCGGCGGCACCGCTGGCCTCAGCGTCAATGCCGCATATCTGCTGAAATATGACGCGCTGCTGCCGACCGGCTTGCAGAAATGCGTCGGAACCGAGCGTTGCCTGTCGGTCGATCAAGCCTTTCCTCGCTTCAAGCTCAACAGCACGGTCGACTTCGCGACGCCGTATTTCGGGGCGTCGTTCACCGGCCGCTACATCAGCGCCGTCACCGAAAGCGATGCGACCAAGCACCGCATGACGCCAACCTTCTATGGTGACGTGCAATTCTACCTGTCGGCAGACTGGATGCAAAAGTTCAAGCTGGTCGCAGGCGTCAACAACGTCTTCAACAAGCAACCGCCCGTCTGCATCACTTGCGACGGCGCGAACTTCGACACGACGACCTACGATGTGCCCGGACAGTTCGGTTATTTGCGGCTGTCATACGGCTTCTGAGCCAACCGGCCACCTGGCCAAAGGGTCCTGCGCGGTGTTCTTCACCGCGCAGGCACAGCCCCACGAAACGATCTGCAACGGCGTATGACCGCGCCGATCAGCATCAAGGTCGGCGCGCAAGGCCTGTCAGGCCCTGCGCGCCGGTCGGTATGAACGCCTCAGAACTGATACGAGACCTTTACTGTCGCAGTACGGCCGGAGTCGACGATCGAACCGATTGTCGAGCTGGAGCGACCGATGGTGGCATAATAGCTACGCTGGTTGGTCAAATTCGACAGCGCGGCTTCGAACTTGGCGCGGCCATAGCGATAGGCGACGTGAAGATCGAGCTGGCTGTTGGCCCGCACCCAGCCGTCCAGGTCGCTCTTCCCGTCAAGTACCGCATATTGATACACGTAGGAGCCGATGTAGCGATACGAGAAATCGGCCTCGAACCCGCCAAGCACATAGGACAATTGGGCGTTGCCGGTCAGGTTGGGCTGGTTGAGCAAACGTTCGTTGCTCGACAGGCCGCCCTTGGGGTCGACGCTGGACCCTTCGAGGGTGACGTTACCCGACAGGATGAAATTGCCCGGAATACTGGGCGCGGCACCGAGCATGGTCGAGGCGGCGAGTTCCAGCCCGTAGACGTCGCCCGATCCGCCATTGACCGGCTGCGAAATGGTGGTCGAGCCATTTTCCTTCGAGCTGGTGACGTTGGTGAAGCTGTTCACCCGCGAATAGGTGAAATTGGTGATGTGCTTGTAGAAGCCGCTGATCGAGGCAGAGCTCTTAGTATTGAAGAACTCCGCAGAGGCATCAAGGTTGGTGGCGTCGAGCGCCTTCAGATTGGGGTTGCCCATGGTGATCGAGGTGGTTCCGCCCGCTTCGGCACCCCCGCTCGACCGGTTGATGCGCTGACCACCGGCAAGTTGGAAGAAGGACGGGGCGACATAGGAGCGCGAGACCGAAAAACGATACACGCTGTTGCCGGTGGGCCGATAATTGACCGCGAAGCTCGGCAGAACCTTGTCGTAGGTTGTTTTGCTCGATGCAAAATTGCCGGCGATCTCCGCACCGGTGCCGTCGGTGGGCAGCACCCAGAAGGTATTGGTGATGCCGGTATGCTCGTAACGCAGGCCCGCCAGAATTTCGGCCTTCCCGGCCTCGAACGTCCCCATCGCATAAAGCGAGGTGATGCGTTCATGTCCGGTCTGCGTGTTACAATTTTGGTTGTTGACGTTCTTGATCGCCGGATTGGGATCATTGCAACTGTCGTCCGCAGCTGCGAACGAACCGTAGGTCGCGAGGATCGCCTTGTTGAACACCTGGTCATATGCAGCGCGGTCGATCAGCGGGGCCGCGAAATTGTAAACGCCCGGGACGATCGATGGGACGCTCCCGCCGAAGATCCCCAGGGTGGTCCAATTTATCTCGGCACCAGCAGCGTTGTAGACCCGCGGCGTGTAATAGTCGTTGTAGGTATGCTTGCGATAGGCATCGCGATATTTGGCACCAAAGCTGATGGTTTTGAGAAAGTCGCCATCAAAATTGACGTCAGCATCGAATTTTGCGCCATATTTGCTCTGGTTGCTAAATTCCGCCGAGAGATCGCCGTAGCGACGGGCGTTATAATTGGCGATGTCGTTGATATAGGCATATTGCGCCGCCGATCCGATCAGCAGCGGAATCCCGTTCTGGTAGGTGAACATGGTCGAGCCGCTATACGGGAGAGCCGTACCGCTATTAGGTTTGCGTGCCGAAATTTCCGCGTGGTCGGGTGCGTTATATTCGCCATAGCTGAAGAAGATGTTGGGCCGCAGCGTCAGTTGGCCGAACGTGACCTTGCCGCCGAACTGCGCGGTCGCCAGCAACGCCTGTTCGGGTGAGGTGGTGTAATAATAACGTGGACGGATCGCGCCGATGCTCGGCGCGTAAACGCCGCTGGTGCCGATCTGGGCCTGGCCGATGCTGTCCCCGTAAATCTGCGCGTAATAGGAATTCTGCGTGATCTCGTTCTGGGCATAAGTGCCACGCAGATACCAGCTTTGGGTATCGCTCGGGGCCCAGTCGAGCGAGATGCTGCCGCCGTAGCGCTGGTTGGTGCCCTGGGTGAACCCGGCATTCACCCCGGTGGAAGTAAGATTCTGCGCGGGCGACAGACCCGAGGCGCTGGTGCCGTCCTTATTCTGGCTGGCATAGGCCCATTGGCCGTTGGTCGCCGCCGGGTAGACACCGTCGATGATCGTGTTGGTGAAGTTGGAGCGGTCATAATAGCCGCCGACATAGAGGGTGAACGCCTTCGACGCGCCAAAACCATGCGCGAATTCAAGCGAGGCGGTCTCGCCATCGGCCTTCTGGCCATAGTCCCGCGCGCGCGTGTTGAGGCGGCCGGTCACCGATACGTTGAACGCGGAGCTGTTCTCGAAATCCGCCGCGGTCGGCGTGCGGAAATCGATCGAGCCGCCAATCGCGCCGCCGTCTTCCGTGGCGAGGAAGGATTTGTTGACCACCACGCGGTGCATGCCGCTGGGCGGCAGCAGGTTGAGCGGCACCTGCCGGCTGAACGGCATACCCTGCGCGCCTTCGACGCCATTGATGAGGTTGATGTTATATTCAGCAGCCATACCACGCAGCGAGACGTAATTGCCCTGCCCGCGACCGGCGATATCGACGAACACGCTGTTGGTGTTGCCCTGGCCGCCGTTGAATACGGATACGCCCGGCAGACGTGCGAGCGCCTCGGCGATGTTCACATCGGGCGCGCGCTCGATCGTTTCGGGGGAGAGTACCGCGATGGCGTTGGGCGACGCTACCTGCTCTTGCGCCGGGCTCTGCGCGACCTTGCGATTGCCGGTGACGACGATCGTTTTGGAGCTGGTTGTATCGGACTCCGGCTCAGCCTCGGTCGGCTTGGTGGTTTGGGCGTGGAGGGCGATCGGCATCGTAAACACCGATGCGACCAACATGGATTTCAACGTCAGGCGATAATTTTTCACGGCGACCCCCAAAAGGAAAAACCCCGTCGGGCAGGCTGCGAAGCGTTTTTCGCGGCCTGCCGCGAACAGGACCGGGGCCGCCTAACAGGGGGGTGTTTCAGTGATGGTGCACTGCAGCGTCAGTTTCGTTACGGATCGGATACGAAATCCGATCGGAGCTGCCATGTCGCACAATCGCCAGCCAAGCCGCGTTGCGTCCTGTTCTAGCCGACCGCCCTTCGTTCGATCAGTTCGGTCAATGTGGCCAGCGGACACAGATCGTGTCGCCTGGCGCGGCTACAGCCTGGCACGTTCAAAATCTGACGCGCTGGCGCATCACCGTCGGAAAAGCGCACCAGGTGCCGGATCTGTTCCGGATTGGCGGATTCGAAGAACAGCCGTGCCCAACGGTGTCCGCGTCCGTCGCGCAACACCTCGATTCCCAACGCGCCGCCCGGCGGTGGATCGCCCGGTGCATAATCGCGGGCGGTGACCTGTACCCCCAAGAGCGCCGAGAGCGCCGCGACATTGGTGTCATGCCCCATGAAGATGCTGACCTTGGGGGCAGCGGGACTGCGTAGAAGCGCCGCGATCCGGAGCGCCAAAGGGCCCGCCACGCGCGCGGCCATGTAAGGCGGCCGCGCGTAAACGTCGAATAAGGCGGCATGGAGTACGGCGAGGCGTTTGAGCGCGGCGGGCGTGGCGCGCCCCCAGCCCACCTGCGCCATCGGCAGCCCCTCCAAATATTCCAGCAGCAGCACCTGCGCCGTGCCGGAATAGCGACGGATGGGCCCGGTCAGTGCCACATCGCGGCCATCGTCGCCGACGCTGACCGTAGCGGGCACTGCCGCCAGATCGCAGGGGGCAGGAGCCCGGTCGCAGCCAAGAACATGCGCCATCTCGCGTAGAGCGGCGGCATTGCGCGCGGTCATCGCGGCCACGCCACCGGTATAGGCCTGGACCGAGGCGATCGCCGCTGCGCCGTCAAATGGCATCGGGCTTATGCGCATCGGCTCGAACAACGGGTCGGTCTGGCCGTCGGCCAAGTGGCCGATCGGCACCGTGCAGCCTGGTGCGAGGCCATTGGCGAGCGCCGCGCCGCTGGCGATGGTACGGGCGGCGGTGTTGGTCCAGATCGCCAAATCGCGTGCCGCCGGGCATCGCCCGCGCCACAGTCCGCTACGCTGGAAGCGCGCCCGGCGCCAACTGCCGATCCGGCGCAGTGCCTCTGCGCCATGCGGGGTGAGCAAGCTCGGCGAGACTGGCCAGGCGGGCAATGGGGCATGCGGTAAATCGTCGATCGCGGCTTCCGATTCCAACGGCGCACGTACGCCGTGCCGGTAGAGCAGCACCACCTTTTCCAGGGTCAAAGGCGCGCGCGTCTGCGCCGCCGCATCGCCGGCCGCGCTCGCCGCGACCGCCACGACGGCAAGCCAGCCCAACATACGCCGCATCATGGAAGCCTCACAACAAAGCCGAGGTGCAACGGGTCGGGCGCACCCGGATAATAATCGGTACTGATGATCTGCGCGCCCGAACGGAGCGCGGCCTGAAACCGGCGATAGTCCCCGCGGCGCGCCTCCACCGTGTCGGAATCGGCGCGAGTGCGCACGATAAAGCCCTGCGCCACGGCTTGACGGATGCGCGCTTCGTTCTCGACCGGATTCTGCACGTTGAAGATAGCGGCTTCGGCATCGCCTTCGCCGTAAAAGCCGAACATCGCCCGACCACGCAGCGAAGCGTGGCCGCGTCGGTAGGCGTCGAGCACACGGTCGTTCGTGTCGAGGATCAGCATCACCTTGCCCTTCGCGGCGCTTTGGCGGGGCCACCCGCGATGCAGGACGCCCGCGCGCAAGGTCGGCCATCGACCGCGAACCTGATCGGGCGTGATGAGATGCGCGGTGCCGAAGGTGCTCCGCGCGCTGGTATCGATCGCTGCCAAGGCGGCCGCGTCGAACGGCATCAATTGCGGCATGATCGGATTGTCGTCCCGCCCGTCACTGGCATTGACCACCACGGTGATCAGCGCATGGCCGGGATGCGCGCGCGACCACGATGCAACCTGCGCGAAGCAATCTGCCAGCGTCAGGCACAGGCTGCGCCTGTCGACAAAGGGCACATGCAAAACCTTCGCGCCCGGGCGGCGCATAGCGGCGAAGCTGGCAGGATCGCCGACATAGGGGGCGGCGAACAGCCCGCCAAAGGGATCGGCGACGGGATCGAATTCGAGTTGGCGCAGCCCGAGATCGAGCTGCCGTGCAATCGACGGGTGGCCATATTCGACTGCGGCGGAGTGTTCCCCGAGGATGCGCCGCTGCTCGGCAAGCGTCTGCTCCGTCAATGCCGGACGGTAGGAATTGTGGGAACCAAGCACGCGCATCCCGTTGAGCGGCACATCCTGGGCCCGCACCGCGATCGGCGCTGCGGCACACAACGCCAATGCCAGCGCCGCAAGCCATTTCTGCATCACGACTCATCGTCCCGATTGGTGAACGTGATCGATCCGCGCGGCTCACGAAGGGGGTCGATCACGTTTCACTATGTCCCGTTAAATGCGGGCCATTGGGTGAGGCCGCCGGTCGCTGTCACCACAGGACAATGACGGTGCCATGACAGGTGCGGTATTATATAGCGGCACTGGCGGATTCGGACCTGATCCGTCTACCAAACTGCGTAGGACGTAGCCCCTGGAGGTAGCGAGTATAGGCCGGGCGCAAGGCACCTTGCGGCAGACTGCAACACAAGCCTCCGGGACGGGTGGCTCGCGGCGACCTTATGGCCGGCACCGCTGGCCGCACGGCGACCTGACCTGCGGCGCGGCGAACGAGCGCGCGTTGCACCGCAAGAGCATAGGATATTTGATCGTTTCACGACGCTGCCCTAGACGAAGCGTTCCTACATCCCGCTTCATTAGGCGCATCCCATGATAGCTCCGCCGCCTCCACCCTCGTCCGGCGACGTGACGACGATCGCAAGCCTTGTCGATCTGGCGCAGGCCGCTGGTACGTCGGTATCGACCGCTTCGCGCGCGCTATCGGGGCATTCGTCGGTCAACGAAAAGACCCGGCTGCGCATCCAAAAGCTCGCCGACGCCCATGGCTTTCAACCCAACCGTCTCGCTCGCAACTTGCGGTTGCAGCGTACCCAATCGATCGGGCTTGTGCTGCCGCTTGGGCACGAGGCCGGGCAGCACCTGTCCGACCCGTTTTTCCTGTCGCTGCTCGGCCATCTGGCGGATGGGCTGACGGAACGGGGCTACGATTTGGTTCTATCGCGGGTGATCCCGCACGATGGCACCTGGCTTGACCGCCTGGTCGATAGCGGACGGATCGATGGGCTGATCCTGATCGGTCAGTCCGACCAGAGCGACGTGATCGACAAAGTCGCGGCACGCTATGCCCCGATCGTGGTGTGGGGCGCGCGCCTCCCGGGACAACGCTATCTGACGGTCGGATCGGACAATCGACTGGGCGGAGCGCGTGCAGCCGAGCATCTGATCGCGATTGGCCGACGCCGACTCCTGTATCTTGGCAATGCGAGCGCGCCCGAGTTCGCGGAACGGCTTGCCGGATTTCAAGACGCGGTGTCGCGGGCCGGTCCCGGCGTGGCGGCAGCGGCGCTGGACCTGCACATGACGCCCGACGCAGCCCATCTTGCGATTGCCAAATACCTTACGGAGCATCCCGCTCCCGATGCGATTTTCGCGGCATCCGACGTGGTCGCGATGAGCGCCTTGCGGGCGTTGCGCGAGCGCGGCCTGAGCGTGCCACAGGACGTCGCCGTGGTCGGCTATGATGATGTGACGCTGGCGGCGCATACCGCCCCGGCACTGACGACGATCCGCCAGGATCTGGTGGTCGGTGCCAAAGCGCTGATCGAGATTCTGTTTCGCCGGATTGCGGGCGAACCCGCGCAATCGCTGCAACTGGACCCGCAACTGATTGTGCGCGGGTCGAGCGTGGCCTGACGTCAGGCCGCTGTCGCGACCGTTCGCGCTGGCGCGACCCGCATCGTCGCCAGCGCGGCGGCAAGCATCAGCACGCCGCTGAGATATAGCACGTTGCGTGGGTCGCCCCGCAGCACGCCATTGTACAGCAAGGGCAGCGTCAGGCTCTGGATCATCATCGGCACAACGATGAACATGTTGAAGATGCCCATATACACGCCCGTTCGCGCCGGTGGGATCGAATCCGCGAGCATGATGTACGGGTTCCCCATCAGGCTGGCCCAACCCAGACCGATGCCGATCATCGGCAAGAACAGCCAGTTTTGCGTGGTGATTCCGGGGATCGTCAGCATCGCAGCGCCCGCCGCCACCATACACAGCGCATGGACGTTGCGCGCGCCCCATGCCCGCGTCACCGGCACCAGCGCAAAGGCACCGACAAAGGCGATGAAATTGTAAAATCCGCCAAGCTGCCCGGTCGCAAGTGCGGCGGCGCGAAAGCCGGGGGAGGCGGGGTCGCTCGTGCCGTGGAGCGAGCGCGCCAGCGAAAAGGTGATGTACTGCCAGTAGCAGAACATCGCATACCATTGGAACAGCATCGCCACGGCCAATTGTCGCATCGTCGGCGGCATTTCCCGGATCGCGTCGCCAATCTCGCGCAGCGTGCTACGGGCCGATAACGGGGTAAGGCGCAACTCGGCAATCTGGGCCGCCGTCAGGGGAAGCTCGCGGACCGACAGAACCGACCACAGGATCGTCGAAAGGGACAGCACCGCGCCGATCAGAAAGGCTGCTTTCGTAATGTGCGGGATGCCGTTCAGGTCGACGGCATCGCGGCTCATTCCCGCATAGACCAGGATGGAGGGGGCGAGGTAGGCCAGCGTTTGCGCAAGGCCGGTGAAGGCGCTCTGGGTCAAGAACCCGATCGGTCGCTGGTTTGCATCGAGCCGGTCGCCGACATAGGCGCGATAGGGTTCCATCGTCACATTGTTGGCGGCGTCCAACACCCACAGCAACGATGCTGCCACCCACAGCGTCGGGCTGTACGGCATGGCGAGCAGCCCCAGGCTGCACAGGATTGCGCCGATCAGGAAATAGGGCGTGCGTCGCCCGAAGCGGCTGATGGTGCGGTCGCTGAGCGCGCCGATGAGCGGCTGCACCAGCAGCCCGGTCATCGGGCCCGCCAGCCACAGCAGCGGCATCGCCGCCTCGCTGGCCCCGAGGTAACTGTAGATCGGCCCCATATTGCTTTGCTGCAGGCCGAAGCTGAACTGGAGCCCGAAAAAGCCGATATTCATTTGGAAGATGCGCGCCAAGGAAAGGCGCGGCTTGCGCTCCCCTGCGGACGCGTTGCCCGTGCTGTCATCCGCCTTCTGGTGCATCGCCCTCTCCAACCTGTTCGTGACAGCCTGTCTTTCGGCGGTCGCTACCATCGATCCAAACTTTTCACAAACGATTGCGAAAAATTATTGCAATCGATTGCGAAGCGCTTATGAGCATCCCTCAAGCCGCAATACAGCGGACACTAGGAGGGGTTATCATGAAGCTTGCAACGCTTTTGCTCGCCGGTACGGCTTTGGCGTTTCTGCCGCAGATCGCACTCGCGCAGAGTTCCGTGCCCGCGCCGGAAGCGGCCGTCGAGCCCGAAGCCAAAACAGATGCCGCCGATATCATTGTGACAGGTACCGCCCGGCCCGAGCGCCGTTTGACGACCAGCATCTCCATCAGCGCGGTCGACTCTCAGGAAATCGCCAAGCTCGCCCCAATGGGCAGCGCCGACCTGTTGCGCAACATTCCGGGCCTGCGCGCCGAATCTTCAGGCGGCGAAAGCAACGCCAACATCGCGGTCCGCGGTTTGCCGGCGGCAAGCGGTGGCGGCAAGTTCGTCCAGTTTCAGGAAGACGGCCTGCCGGTGCTGGATTTCGGCGATATCGCCTTCGCGACCGCCGACACCTTCGTCCGCCCAGACTATAGTGTTTCGCGCGTCGAAGTTGTCCGCGGCGGTTCCGCCTCGACCTTCACCAGCAACGCGCCGGGCGCGATCATCAATTTCATCAGCAAAACCGGCGACGTGGCCGGCGGAACGGTCGGCATCACCAAGGGGCTTGATTTCAACCGTACCCGGATCGACGCCGATTATGGCGCGCCGCTCGGCGAAGGATGGCGGTTTCATGTTGGCGGGTTTTACCGCGTCGGCAATGGCGTGCGGAACGCCGATTATACGTCGGAGCGCGGCGGCCAAATCAAGGGCAACGTCACCAAGACTTTCGCCAACGGCTTCATCCGGCTGAACTTCAAATATCTCGACGATCGCTCGCCCATCTATGTCCCGACACCCATTCGGGTAACCGGCACCGCTGCGAACCCGACCTATTCGTCCTTCCCGGGTTTTGACGTGCGGTCGGGAACGTCGCTGTCGCCCTATTTCCGCTCGGACATTGCGATCGGCAGCGGCGGGCAGCGGATCGTCTCCGATCTGGGCGACGGCTACCGCGTCAAGACGCGCGGCGGCGGTGCCGATGCATCATTCGATCTGGGCGGCGGCTGGCACATCGAGGACAAGTTCAACGTTGCGAGCAATTCGGGCAGCTTCGCCACCTCCTATCCGGGCCGGGTCGCGCCGCTGACCACCTTGATGAGCGAAATCGGCGGTGTCGGAGCCACCTTGCGCTATGCCAACGGGCCAAATGCGGGGCAGGTCATCGCCAACCCGGCGGGTCTCAGTGGCAACGGCCTCGGCATCAACGCACTGACCTTCGGGGTGACGCTGAACGATTTCACCAATGCCACCAACATCCTGACGCTGAACCGCGACTTCAGCGCCGGTGGCGGCACCGGCAATGTGACGGCCGGCTATTTCAAATCCTATCAGGCGATCCAGATGGATTGACACTGGAACAGCTATCTTCAGGAAGTGAAGGGGCGCGATGCGGCGCTGCTGAACGTCTATAATGCGGCCGGTCAGTCGGTTACGCAAAACGGACTCATCGCTTATGGCGAACCGGTGTTCGGCAATTGCTGCCAGCGTTATTACAATGTCGATTACAATATCGATGCCCCTTATCTGGCGGTTTCGTACAAAATTGGTAAATTGAACCTGGACGGGAGCGTCCGTTTCAACAGTTCGAGGGCCAGCGGATATTACGCCTCGAATAACGGGCTGAGCGTGGTCGATGTGAACCAGGACGGCATTATTCAGACGCCGGAACGCAGCGTGCCCGTGGTCAATCCCCAGGCATCGTCACCCGTCAACTATCGGAAGAACTATTTCACCTACTCGGTCGGTGCAAACTATGAGGTCATGCCGAGTCTGGCGCTCTTCGCACGCGTGAGCCGCGGTGCGCGGTTCAACGCGGACCGTATTCTCTTTGGTGGCGGCGTGCGGGCCGATGGCAGCGTCGCGGACGAAGTCGCGGTCAATTTCGTCAATCAGCAGGAAGCGGGCATCAAGTTCCGGCGAGGCGGGGCCTATGTCAACCTGACGGCGTTCCGCGCGACCACGGCCGAGGCCAATGAAATCGTCATCCCGCAGCAAGCCATCATCAACAACAAATATCGGTCTTACGGCGTGGAATTCGAAGGCGGGGTCGATCGCGGCATTTTCCACCTTACGGCCGGTGCCACCTATACCCATGCCCGGATTACCGAGAGCCAGGTAACCCCGGCGCTGAACGGCAACATCCCGTATCGCCAGGCGGCCTTGATCTTCCAGGCGACGCCTTCGATCAGGACCGACCGGTTCGACATCGGCGCAAACGTCACCGGCACCACCTCGTCCTACGCGGCTGACGTCAACACGCTGAAGATGCCGGGATATGTCATGACAAATGCCTTCGCCTCTTATGCGATAACGCCAGCGATCCGGCTTTCGGTGAACGTCCAGAACCTGTTCGACGTGATCGCAATTACCGAGGTCGGCCAGGTGCCGGACAGCGTGCCGGCTGACGGCATCGATACCGCGCGCGCTTTCCCCGGGCGCAACATCAGCGCCACCGCGACGCTGCGTTTTTGATGCGCGGGCGAGCGTTTGCGGTGGCGGCGATGGCCACGGTGCTTGTGTCGGTCGGGGCGACGGACAGGGCGGCAGCGATGGACGAGACCGTCGTCGTTCCACCGCGGCCTTTGCCCGTGCCGAAAACGGTTAGCCCTGAATTACAACGGCTGATCGGAT
Organism: Sphingomonas sp. TF3; assembly: GCF_003985085.1. Lineage (NCBI taxonomy): Bacteria > Pseudomonadati > Pseudomonadota > Alphaproteobacteria > Sphingomonadales > Sphingomonadaceae > Sphingomonas > Sphingomonas sp. TF3. The sequence continues at coordinate 49,435 of NZ_RWKS01000013.1, forward strand.
CGCCGATGAACCCGAGCTGGGATCAGCATCCGGCATCGGCGGAGGCGTGGCGCGCGTTGGTCAAAACTTACGCCGCCGACATTGAAACCGCGTTGCCGGCGCTGATGGCCCGCGAAAAGGTCACGATCCGCGCAGACCGGATGAACGGCGTGCCGGTGTTCTGGGTCGAGCCAGAAACCGTGCCGTCGGAGAACCGGGACCGCATCCTGCTCAACTTCCACGGCGGCGCGTATGTTTTCGCCCCCGGCAAAGCCGGGCTACGCGATGCCATCTTGCTCGCCGGGCGTGGCTTTAGAGTGCTGAGCGTCGATTACCGCATGGCCCCGGACGCCCCATATCCGGCCGCGATCGATGATGCCGAGGCAGTGTGGAAGGCGGTCGTCGCCCAATATCCCGCCAAGCGTGTCGGCGTGTTCGGATCGTCGACTGGTGGGGCGATGACACTGGCGCTGGTGGTGCGCGCCAAGGCGCATCATTTGCCACTGCCCGGTGCGCTGTGGGCGGGCACGCCGTGGGCGCAACTCGACAAGGTCGGGGACAGCTATTTCACCAATGACCATGTCGACAATGCGCTGGTATCCTATGACGGACTACTAGGCGCGGCCGCACGGCTCTATGCGAATGGTCACAACATGGCCGGCCCGGAGCTGTCGCCCGTCAATGCCGATTTCACCGGCTTTCCGCCGACCTTGCTGACGACGGGCACCCGCGATTTGTTCCTCTCCAACACCATCAGGGTTCATCGCAAGCTGAAGCAGGCGGGGGTCGTTAGCGACTTGAACGTCTATGAGGGCTTGTCGCACGGCGATTTCGAGCGCGATCCGGATCTGCCGGAATCGCGCGAAGTTTACGGCGAAGCTGCGGCCTTCTTCCGCCAAATGCTGGCCCGATGAGCGAGACGTTGCAGTCGTTGTTCGATCTGCTGGAACCGCTCTACCAAGGCCATCCCGCCTGGCCGGTGGAGCGCGACCGGATCGCGGCGGTGGTGTCCGCCGCCGCCGAGGCCAGATCGCCGGCCTTGCGCGCGCTCGACGCCGACCGGGCGGCGCATCCCGCCTGGTTCGGTGCGCCCGACATGGTCGGCTACAGCTTCTATGTCGATCGGTTCGCCGGGACCCTCGCCGGGTTGCGGCAGAGATTGCCATGGCTGGAAGCGCTGGGCATCCGCTTGCTTCATCCCTTGCCCATGACATTGAGCCAGTCAGATCATAGCGATGGCGGTTTTGCGGTCGCGGACTATCGCGCGATCGAGCCCGCGCTTGGCAATCTGGACGACGTGCGGGCGCTGGCCGCCGATTTGCACGACCGTGGCATGGCGCTGGCGATGGACTGCGTGTTGAACCACACCGCGCGGGATCATCCCTGGGCGCAGGCCGCACTGGCTGGCGATCGCGAGATGCGTGGCTATTACCGCATTGTCGACGACGCTGCCGAAGTCGCCGCCTGGGAGCGCGATCTGGACGAGGTTTTCCCCGATACCGCGCCGGGCAATTTCACGCATGAGCCCGCGCTCGGCGGGTGGGTTTGGACGAGCTTCTATCCGTTCCAATGGGATCTCGACTGGTCGAACCCAGCGGTCTTCCGCGAAATGCTCGACGTATTGCTGTTCTGGTCGAACATCGGCGTGGATGCCTTTCGCCTCGATAGCGCGCCCTATCTGTGGAAGCGGCGCGGGAGCGTATCGCGCAACTTGCCGGAAACGCACCGGCTGGTCGCCGCGCTCCGCGCCGGTCTCGACATCGCTGCACCCGGTGTCGCGCTGCTGGCGGAAGCGATCGAACGCACCGCCGACGTGCTGCCCTATATCGAGCCACAGGATGGCACGCGCGCGGCGCAGCTTGCCTATCACAATGGCGTGATGGCGGCGTTATGGGTGGCGTTGGCGACGGGCGACGCGGCGATCGTCGGCGATCTGGTTCGCGATACCGTGCTGACGCGGCCCGATACGGCGTGGCTCACCTACCTGCGCTGTCATGACGACATCATCTGGTCCGCACTCAATGGGCGGGTGTCCGCCGAAGCGCTGGATCGTATTTCGGATTTCTACACCGGTGTGGGCGGGTTCGGCGATGGCCGCCGCTTTCAGGCCCGCCCCGGCGCGGCCGCCAGTACGGTCGGGATGCTCGCCTCGCTGGTTGGCACTAAGGGCCCAGAAGCGCTCGGCCGCTACCGCTTGCTGCTGGCGACGATGCTGGCGCTGCCAGGCATGCCGATGTTGTACATGGGCGACGAAATCGGGCTGCCCAACCATGTCGATCCCGCTGCGCCGGACGATGCGCGCTGGCTGCATCGGCCGCCGATGGACTGGTCACGCGCGGATAGCGCGGCGGCGGGGAAGGGCGCTGGGGCGGAATGGCTGGCGCTGACCGAGCGGCTTCTCGCGGTGCGGACCACCTTGCCGGCGTTCGACGCCAAGGCCGCTACAAACGTGCAGGCCGATGTGCCGGGCCTGCTGGTCGTGTCACGCGGCGGCGATAGCGATACGGTCGTACTCGTTGCGAATTTCGGTGATGTGCCGCAGGCGTTACCCTTTGCGGGGCGGTGGAAAGATGCGATCGAGGACCGTCCGATTGGGCGCGTGATCGCGCCAGGGGCCGTGCTCTGGGCAATCCGTTGTGATTGACCGGTTTACAAACAGCGTCCTTCGCTGATCATGCGATGTCGCCCCTGACCGCGAAACCACCGGCCGCCAACGTGACGGTGCCGGTCGGGATTCGCGCGCGCGGTTGACATCAAGAAACGATAGCTATCAATATCGCCTTGTCGCTATGCTCTGGTCGTGAGAAGCGCGCCGGTCGCGACAGGAGAGATGTATTGAGCAATCATCGCAAGCCGATGCAGGAGCGGTCGCGCAAAACCTATGAGCTCCTGCTTTCGGCTGCGGAAACGCTGCTTGAGGAGGTTGGCATCGAGCGGATTTCGAGCAACCTCATTGTCCAGCGCGCCAAGCTGACCTCTCCTGCATTCTATCGATATTTCGATGATAAATATGCCGTTATCGAGGCATTGGCGGAACGACTGATGCAGCGCCAGAATGAAGCCCTGACCCGCTGGATCGACCGGTATCGGGATGCGGGATACGATACCTTGGTCGATCATATCGAAGATCTGGTTCGCGAAATGGACGCGATCACGCGTCAGCAGCCAGGCGCGATCTGGATTATGCGCGCCCTCCGTGCAGTGCCGAGCCTCACCCACATCCGACTCGCTTCGCATCATTTTGTCACCGATCTGATGACGGACGTTTACATGACCTATCTGCCTGGCGTGCCGCGCGAGCTGGTCCGCCGCCGTACGCGGCTGGCGGTGGAGATCGCCTATTCGGTGGATGAAATGCTCAAGGAAGACGCGGACTCGCGCGAGGAAGTCTTTGCAGATCTGACCTATATTTTTCGCTCGCTCTATTATCACCCCGATTTGGGAAGGGTGCCGCCGACGCCCCAGACGACTGTGGCGTCGGGCCTTGCGCTATCGGCCGACGCCTGACGGGACAATTCCCGACCTGTCATAAAAACGATACCGAATACTATCATATGCGCGTCGACACGAATCATTCGGGGCGCATAATGATCCATTCCATCGTTCATCGATCGACGCTGGTCGCCACCTTGCTGGCTGGCACAGCGATCGCCACTCCAGCGCAAGCGCAGCACAATGCGGTGGCCGATCAGGCCATGGCGGCGCAGCAGGAACCGGATAAGACGCAGGTCGCCGATGGTGACGATATCGTCGTGACCGGCCGCGCGGGCACGTCGCGCCAACGCAAGGTCGAGACGAGCTATGCGATCTCGACGATCTCGGACCAGGATCTGCGCATCCGCGCGCCGATCGGCGTGGCTGAGGCGCTCAAGCAGGTGCCGGGCTTCTACAGCGCACCGACCTCGGGTGAAGTCGCCGGCGGCGTGCGCGTGCGCGGCATCCCGAGCGACGGCTATCAGACCGTCGCCTTGCTCGAGGACGGTATCCCGATCCAGGGCGACCCGGGGCTCGGCTGGCTCAACGGCGACCAGTCTTTGCGCATCGACCAGAGCGTCGAGCGGATCGAAGTGGTGCGCGGCGGACCCTCGGCGATCTTCTATTCGAATGCGCCGGGCGCTGCGATCAACTTCATCACGCGCAAGGGCGGCGACACGCTCGAAGCTCTCGCGCGCTACGAAGCGGCGAGCTACAATTCGCACCGGATCGACGGGTGGATCGGCGGGCCGATTGGCGCGACCGGGTGGCATTTTTTCACCGGCGGCTATTACCGCGTGTCGGATGGTCCGCACAATTCGGGCTTCACGCAGGATCGTGGCGGCCAGATCCGCCTGAACCTGTCGAAGGAGTTCGAGCGCGGCGGGATCAGCTTCGGCGTAAAGCGGATCGACGAGCGCGTTGGCTATTGGGGCGGTGGCATTTATCAGGCCAATGCCGACGGGACGCCGGCCAATGTGGTTGGACTGGACAATAAGGTCGACAATGTCGTCGGTCCCGACACGCGCTATTTCACCTTTCTGACGCCGAACGGCACGGTCAAGTTCGACAATGGCGTCGGCAGCAGCGTCAAACTGACGCAGCTCAGCTTCCAGGCGCATTACGACATTACCGACAGCTTCAAGGTCGAGGAGAATGTCCGCTATCGCACGAGCTGGACGCAGCGGAACAGCATCACGCCCTATTCAGTCGCCGCGTCGGCGAGCGCGCTGCTGACCAGCACCTTCGGCAAACCCCCGACCGGGACGAGCTATGCCCCAATCTACCGCGACAGTGGTGCGGCCTTCAATCTCGCCAATCAGAACGGCAACGGCTTGGCGTTGATCGACCTTGCGCGCACGCACACCGTGCCGCTCGACGAATTCATCACCGACACCCGATTGGTCGGCAAGGTCGATTTTCTCGGCACGCACAACCTGGCGTTCGGCGTCTATTATGCGCGCGAGCAGGAAGATTATAACGCGCTCAGCGCCGCCGTGCTGACCGACGTCAAGCCGCATGCCGAAGTGCTCGACGCCTATCTCGTTGATGCGAAGGGCAACAAGCTGTTCAAGATCAGTGACAATGGCGTCATCCAATACGGTGCCGAATATGCCAATGCGAGCGGCAGCTCGGACAATATCGCAGCCTATGCCAGCGACGAGTGGCAGCTGACCCCCAAGTTCAGGCTCGAGGGCGGTGTGCGCTACGAGCAGATCAAGACGCGCGGGCAGGTCGAGGGCACCAAGAAGGTCAATCTCGGCCAGAGCCCGACCAGCGCCGACGATTCGGTCGGCGTCGGCACCGGGGTGTTCACGCCCTTTTCGCGCAAATACGATCATGTCGGCTGGACCGCGGCCGCCAATTATCAGGTCCGTCCGTTTTTCGGCGTGTTCGCGCGCTATACCGACACCTTCCGGCTTCCTGCAGTGTCGAGCTTCATCACCAACGCCAATGCTGCGCCCGTCGTCCAGACGCTCAATATGCTCGAGGGCGGGGTCAAATATTCGCGCGGCAAGATCGATCTCTACGCAACGGCCTTCCGCACGGTGTATAACAGCTACGCGATCAGCGATTATCAGAAGCTCGCCAATGGCCTGTTGTCGCCGGTCACGGTCTATGGCGACACCAAGACCACCGGCACCGAGATTGAGGGGACGTGGCGGCCGACGGACTGGTTCGATCTGCACGCTTCCTGGACCTGGCAGGACAATCGCTTCAGCAAGTTCGTCTATACCAACAGCGCGGGCGTGCTGACGGATTATTCGCACCACCGCGTCAACGGCGTGCCCGACAATACCTTCCGCATCACGCCGGGCCTGACGCTGTTCGACCGCAAGGTGCGCCTCCAGTCGGACGTCAATTATGTCGGTGCGCTCTATACCGACGTCGCCAACCAGATCCGGCTGCCATCCTATTGGTCGGTCGATTTCGACGCGCAATTCCAGATCACGCCAAAACTGCAATTCGGGCTGATCGTCGCGAACGTCACCAATGCCTTTGGCCTGGTCAACGGCAACCCGCGCGCGGGCACGATCGACAACAGCCAGGCCGGGCAGCCCGTCTACATCGGCAGTTCGCTCTATCAGCGCAACTACCGCGGCTCGCTCACCTACCGCTTCTGACGCGGGCGCGGCGTGAAGCCATCACGCCGCGCGCCGCTTTCTCTGTTCGAAAGGATCCTGCCGTGCGTGTTGGTCTTACTCTGCTGGCGCTCGTCCTGGCACAAACGCCGTTGCTTGCCGCTGCGGGCGATTCCCCGCGCATCCCGCCGGTCGCCAGCCTGACCGATGGCCAGTGGCTTAAGGGCGATCTCCATCTGCACTCGCGTCACAGCAAGGATTCGACCAACAATCCCGAAGCGAAGATCATCAAATTCGCCGAGGATACGGGCTTCGACTATCTCGCCATCACCGATCACGACAATCACGTCGCGGGTGATGTCGCGCACAACACCTGGAGCGATCCCGAATTCAAATCCAAGTCGGTGATCCTGCTCTACGGTGCCGAATGGACGACCGAGCGCGGCCACGGCAACGTGTTCTCGGCCAAGCCCTACGACCATCAGCGCCTGTTCGATGTGCGCGATGCGCGCGACGCGAACATCCTTGCGGTCAAGAAAGCGCTCGGCATTCACCTTTCGGGCAACCATCCCGCCGGCAAGGACCATTTCGGTTTCAGCTTCGACATGCTCGATTCGCTGGAAGTGTGGAACTCGGCGATCTGGCCCAACAATGCCGCTGCCATCATGATCTGGGACGACATGCTCAAATCGGGCCGCAAGCTCACCGGTCGCGGCGGCAGCGATTCGCATCACGGCACACCCGATACGCCCGAGCAGAAGACGTCCCACACCGGCGAACGCAGCGCCAACTATGTCGGCACGCCAACCACCTGGGTGTTCGCCAAGACACGCGATGCCAGGGGCGTGGTCGACGCGCTGACCAATGGCCGCGTGTCGATCAGCGCCAATCCGTACGACCCGCGCGTAGAGCTACGCGCCGATCTCGACGGGGATGGGCGTATGGACATGATGATGGGCGACAATGCGCGCCCGACCGGAAAGCCGGTCACGTTTCAGGTGCGCCTTGTCGGAGGCGGCGTGCGCGGTGGGGTCTATCACGTCCGCGTGATCAAGAATGGCGATCCGCTCGGCACCTATGACACCGACCCCGCGAGCAACGCCGTAACCTTCGCCGACACGCCCGCCGCAAAGGGGCGCAGCTATTACCGCGTCGAGGTCGAAGGCCCGCAAACCCCCTATCCGCAAGTGCCGGTTTCGAGCCTGCTCAGCGGCAAGATGATCGCGCTGTCGAACCCGATCTATTTCAATTTCGATCCCCACTTCTGAAGCGCCAGTCGACGGCGCACGCACGACCTGAAAGATTGCGGCGAGCGAACCGCCCGCTTGCGCGGTTTGCAAGGCGGTCCGCTTTCACGGCTGCGGTTGGGGTGTCAGATGTGTCGCCACCCGCGGACCAACAGTGTCGCGGATGCGTATAAAGTCGCGCAGTTCCTCACCGGCCGCAGGTAACCGGTTCCGGTCGAGGAGGAGCGCTGTCGGCTCGAGATCCGCTACGCCACGTAAACGCTATCAAAGCCCGTTGCTCGCTGCCAAAGCGATGGTGAGGGCCTGCCTGAGCCGACCGGATAGGATGAGACAATGATGATTCGCGCAATCGTGGTGTTGACTGCGTTAGCCGCTTCCGTGCCGGTCATCGCGCAAGATCCTCCCGTCGAACAGTCCACCATACCGGCAAGCGTGCCGCTTTGGCCGACGGGCGCGCCGGGCGTCGGCGCGCGAAGCACGGAAGCGGAAATCGGTCGCGACTATTGGGTGCGCAACATCCACCGGCCATCGGTGATCGCCTATCCGGCCAACCGCGATCACAATAGCGGTGCCGCAGTGGTGATCTTTCCTGGCGGCGGGCACAAATTGCTTGTCTGGACCAATGAGGGGACCAAGGCCGCAGTGGCGCTCAACCGGATGGGGATATCGGCCTTCGTCGTTAAATATCGCCTCGCGAATGAGCCTGGCTCGCCTTATTCGGTGGAAGGCGATGCCGCCGATGACGCGCGACGTGCGGTGCGATGGGTTCGTGCCAATGCCGCGCGTTATGGCATCGATCCTAAGCGGGTCGGCGTCATGGGCTTTTCGGCCGGCGGCGAGCTTGTCTCGCTGATCGCCGACAATCCCGAGCCTGCTAGTCGTCCGAAACGTGACGCGATCGATACCGAGCTGGCACGGCCGGACTTTCAAATCCTGGTTTTCCCGGGGCCGCGCGGAATCCCCGCCAAAGCGATCAAGCAAGCGCCGCCAGCGTTCATTGTTGCGGGATCCATTGACCCATGCTGTGCTGCACCCTCTGTGGCGCTGTATGAACAGTTGCGCACCAATGGCATGTCGGCGGAACTCCATATGTATGCCGAGAGCGGCCATGCCTTCAATCTGGACGAATCGAACCGCATCTCGATCCTGCATTGGCCGGACCGTCTGCACGACTGGTTGGCCGATGGCGGGTGGCTCGAGCCTCGCCACGCTCAGTAAGCGCAGCGGCGTCGATCGCGCGATCATGGGGCAGCGCCGCGATGAACGAGTGCGGCCTACAGCCGCACTGAATGTCTGGGGCTCCCAAGAAACATCCATCCCGCATCGGAGCGATTTGCGCCCCTGTGTGCCAGCCTCAGGACGCTGCAGGGGCGCGGAAATATTGGAACATATGTGAGGCGTAATCGGCTTTCCCGAGATCAATGCCTTGAGCTCGAAGGATCGAATAGGCAGTCATCACGTGGAAATAGAATTGTGGCAGCGCCCAGTCGCGGGCGTATTGCTGCGCAGTGAGGTCCAAAATCATGCCGTTCGGCAGAGCATGGGCAATTGGGGTCGCAGGTTCAATTGCGATGCCCGCTGCCCCGGCGGACTCTACGATCGCCAGCGTTTCCGCGATCCGGGCTTGTGCGTCTGCCACGGTGCCCGGCCGCTCGTCGGCGTTGCGCCCTTCGTCCAGCAGGATCTGCAACGACGGCGGAAAGTCTCGTTCCAACAGCCGGAAGACTCCTTCCTGCGCTTGCCGACATGCGAAGCGCACCTGGGTCGCCAAAGGAAACATGTCCGGCGCGAGCCGCGCGCCCAACAAGGCGTCTGCGCCGCCGGTCGGTCGCTGGGCCTCAGCTTTGGCAAGCCACTTCGACAACGCGCCGAGCATCTGCACGTAAGTGGGTACGAGGAGGTCTGACAGCGTCATAAGAGATTGCTTTCATAGCGGATCAGGCGCGCGCAACCCAAGCCGCTACGAGCATGAGCGTCAAGCGCACCGTCGAGCGATCTAGACCGCGAGACCCGAATTGGCGACCCACTCCGCTGTCGTTTGCGCCGTCGCAAGCGGGAATGAACCGATGCCGGAAATTGGGGATCGCAAGCCGCCCCTTGGATGTCGCACCGTCGCATTGTCGGCGGTGTTTTGAACGGCATTGGTTTGTTTAACGCGGTCGTTTTGATAGTTTACGAATCACTTTTAAAGTTTCAAAAATAACAAGATAGCGACATGAATCGAGCGGAAGGGGGAGGTGGTTTACGCCCCCCCGGCCTGCTTGGCGCGCGAATAGGGAACGGGCGGATGCGAAGGCTTTGGGTAGTCGCTGTGGCCTTCGCGGTGATTGGCTCGCCCTGCGCGTCCGCACAAACTCCGTTATGGGTTGCCGAAGAGCGTGGCGAGACCCCCGATCCCGCGATCCACTACGGCGAACTCGCCAATGGCCTGCGCTACGCGGTCATGCGCAGCGCCGAGCCCAAGGGGGTCGCTGTCGTCGAATATCATATTGCGGTCGGCACCGCGCAGCAGTCCGCCAACGAAAAGGAGTTTGCGCACCTCGTCGAGCATATGGCGTTCGGCGCGACCACGACGTTTCCCAAGGGCGATGCAATCGCGCAATTGCAATCGGCCGGTCTGCAATTGGGGGGTGATGTCAACGGCGCGACTTCTGCGCGCGGCACAGTGTACAGCCTTTCGATCCCGCAAGTGACGACCGAGAAGCTGGCGCTCGCGCTGCGGTTCCTGCGCGGGTTTAGCGATGGCGCGTTGTTCGACGCCAACGAGGTTGAGCGGCAAAAGGGTGTGGTGGGGGCGGAGATTGCGGGCGGCGAGACGCAGGCAACGCGCGCAGCCCGGGCGCTGCGGCAGCAATTCTATCCCGAACTGCCCTATTTGTGGGAAACGCCTGCGCAACGGCTGGCCTCGCTTCATACCATTACGGCGGACCAGTTGCGCGCGTTTCATGACCGTTGGTATCGGCCCGACACCGCTTTTCTCGTCGTGGTGGGCGATGTCGACCCGAGCGAAACCGGCAAGGCACTTGAGGCTGCGTTTGCAAGCTGGAAACGGCCGTCCGCGCCGATTCCCGCGCTCAAGCCCGTGCTGTTTCAACCGCGCACCGCGTCCGCATCCGTCGTGCAAGAAGCCGGACTTACCGATTCGCTGACCCTTGGCGTGGCAAAGCCGCAGCCCAACGTCGTGCCGACGGCGGCGACGCGGCACGATGCGATCTTGGCGACGCTCGGCATGGCCATCGTGCGCGATCGGCTCGAGCGGCTCGTGTTGACCAGCCCGCAGGTTCCGATCGCCTCGGTTTCTTTCCAAACCTCGCGCTGGCCTGAGCTCGCCGAATTTTATTCGTTCTCCGCGAATTTCCGTACCGGCAAATGGCACGAGGCGCTGACGCTGCTCGAGCAGGAGACGCGCCGACCGCTGGTGACCGGATTCACCGTCCCGGAAGTCGATCGCGCCGTTACCAATACCTTGAAGGGCGCACGCGGTGCGTCGTTGCGCGCCGCCGCGCGGACCTCGTCCGAACTCGCCAACGGCATTGTGGCTGCCTATGCCGATCGCCAGGTCTTTGTGCTCCCGGAGCGGAACTTCCAGCGCATCTCGGAAGTGCTCAACGCTGCGTCCCCGGCGGACATCGCGGCGGCCTATAATGCGGTGTGGCGGGAAACGCCGCCGGCGATCGCGGTTGCCGGCTCGGAGGCATTGCCCGCATCCTCGGCGCTTGTGCGAGATGCTTACGCCCTGGCGCATCGCGGTCCGCTGCCGACGCGCGATCTCACCCTCGCCGTCGCCAAGCAATTGCCCGTTCCCGGGCCTGCGGGCACCGTCGTCGAGCGGCATCATGTCGATGACCTGGGTGTCGAACAGATACGATTTGCGAACGGAGTCCGGCTCAACATCAAACATACCGATTTCCGCGCCAATGAGGTGTTGACCACGATGCGGTTGGGCGGCGGGTTGCTGGCCATGCCACATGGCGAACGCCCGGTCGCGCCGCCGCTGTCGATGCTGTACCTCGGCGGCGTCGCCGGGCTGAGCGCCGAGCAATTGCTCGCGGGTTTGCGGGCGACACAAGTGTCGGTCGATTCGGTCGCGCTCGGAACGAATGTCGTCCAGTTCAAGGGGCAGAATAACCCGGCATCGTTGTCCGATCAGCTTCGGCTTTGGGCGGATCTTGTCGGCAAGCCCGATTTTGATCCGCATGCCGACGCCTTGGTGCAAGCACGGGTAGAGGCGGCGCTGCAAAAGGCGGACGCGACGGCGATGGCGGCTTTTGCACGGCACTGGCCGGTGTTCAGCAACGGCGATCTGCGGTTCGCGCCGCTCGATCTGGCCGACGTCGCCGGATTGAGTTTCTCGCAGAGCCGGCAGCGTTTCGCACCGATCCTTGCCGATGCCCCGATCGAGGTCACGATCGTCGGCGATATCGATGTCGATAAAGCGATTGCGGCGACTGCGGAAACGCTCGGCGCACTCCCCCCGCGCCGCGCCCAGCCGTTGCACGACGCCGGGCCCGATCCGAAGTTCCCGACGGGCGGCGAGCCGATCGTGTGGTCCCATCACGGCGATGCCGGGCGTGCGCTGGTGGTGTCGGCTTGGCGGGCGCACGACGGCTTCGACCCCAATGACGGTATTTCCCAGGCTGTTCTCGACGAGATCCTGCGGACCCGGCTTTTCAACGATCTGCGCCAGACGTCGGGTGCGACCTATTCTCCCGCGCCTTTATATGCGGCATCGACCAGTGTGCGCGGCTTTGGCTATATCGGTGCGATCGTCGAAGTCGCCACCGGCGACGTTCCGCTTGCCGAACGGACGCTTCGCACGATTGCGAGTTCACTCGGCGAATTGGGGCCGACTGCGGAGGAACTGGCGCGCGTGACGGCACCGATGAAAGCGCGCGCCGCGCTTGATATGCGGACCAACGCCTGGTGGCTCAATGCGCTTGACTGGGCGCAGACGCAGCCCGACGCGTTGGCGCGCGCGCGTGGCTATCAAAGCGCGCTGGCCGCGCTGTCGCTCGACCAATTGAAAGCCCGCGCCGCCGAAGTCTTTGGCACGGCACCGGTTACGATCCGCGTTTTGCCAAGCCCCGCCGCGAAACCCTGAGCCGCGCCAGCCGCTTGCTACGGCGCGATCCGGCGTGGGCGGGAGACTCTACCGCACTACCGGCAGCACGATCTTCGATCCGGCGCACACCTGCTGCGTGGCCTTGACGAAATCGGCAGGCGTGGCGCGGGCGATGTTGGGGACGAAGTTTTGCGGGTTGCGGTCGATTACCGGGAACCAGCTCGACTGCACCTGCACCATGATGCGGTGGCCTTTCAGGAAGACATGGTCGTGCTCGCGCAAGGGCACGTCCCAGTGCGTCACCTTGTTCGGCACCAGCGCTTGCGGTGTGGTGTCGCTGGCGAGGAAACGGCCGCGGCGGACGTCCATCGCGATCGGCAATTGGTAGCCGTTGAGCGACTTGGCATAATCGCCGGGCTTGGGATGTTCGGGCGGCTTGACCGCATCTTCGGGATAGACGTCGATCAGCTTGACGACGAAATCGCTGTCGGTGCCGCTGGTGGCGGCGGCGAGCTCGGCGAGCACGCTGCCCGTCACCGTCAGATCGGCATCAAGCGGCGCGCTGGTGTAGCTCAGCACATCGGGGCGGCCCTGTAGGAAGCGTTGGTCGGCGGCTTCCCACCACGACCAATCGGGCGAGAGATAGGTGCCCGACATCGGGCGCGGGCGGAAGGGGACGGGGTTGGCCGGATCCGACACATAGTCGCGGCAGCCTTCGCTGGCGGCGGGTGCGGTGAAGGAGAGCGAGCCATCGGCGTGGAGATAGAGGTCGGTCGCTTTTGCGCCGGGCACGGGCCAGCCGGGATAGCTTTTCCACGTCCAGCTCCCGCTCTGGAAGCTCTTCACCCCCGAGGTCGGGCGCGGGCCGGTGCCGTGCAACCAATAGGCGAAGAACGGCGCCTGGATCTGTTCCTGGAATTGTGGGCCGCTCGGCACGCCGTACGGGATTGGTCCCAGCGCGGCGGTCGGGCCTTGCCACCAGCCATGCGCCCATGGCCCCGCCACCATCGTCGCCAGATGATCGGGGTCGTTCTGCGCTTGCTTGAAATAGATCTGCCAGGAGCCCCACGGGTCTTCCTGATCCCAATAGCCCGCGACGTTGAGCGTCGGCACCGTCGTCTTGCCGAGTTTGTCGCTCCAGCGCTGATCGGTGTAGAAGCGATCGTGATTGGGATGGTCGAGCAGGGCAGTGAACATCGGCACCTGGCCCTTGAACACTTGCCGGTCGATTTCCGCGACCGGGCCTTTGCTCAGGAACCAGTCATAGGTGTCGTAGCGGTCATACTGAAAGTCGGTGTCCTTGGTCTTGTCGAGCTGGAGCATCGACAGCCAGTCGGTCGCGTAGCTGAGGCGCAGCGCGCCACCCCGGTGGAGATCGTCCGACTTCCAATAATCGATCCAGGCGGCTTGCGGGCTGACCGCCTTCAGCGCGGGGTGCGGGCCGATCAGCGCGACGGCGGCAGCGAAGCCGGGGTAGGACACGCCCCACATGCCGACCTTGCCGGTGTTGCCCTGCACATGCTTCACCAGCCAGTCGATGCTGTCATAGGCATCGGTCGATTCATCGGTGACCTTGGGTTGGCCGGGATGGACCGCAGTCGACAGCGTGAACACGCCGTCCGATTTGAAGCGACCGCGCATCGACTGGTAGACGTAGATATAGCCGTCTTTGTCGAGCGAGACCTGGTTGCCGGGGACCTTGGCCGGGGGCGCATCGGGCACGCCATAGGGGGTGCGCTGGAACAGGATCGGCAGCGGGCCGGTCTTGCCGCGTGGCCGCAGGATGACGGTTTGTAGCCGCGCGCCATCGCGCATCGGGACCATCACTTCTTCATAGCTGTAGGGGGATTGCGCTTGCGCTGCGGGAGCCGGGGCGGCTTGCGGGCGAGCGACGAGCGCGACCGGGAGCAGCGCGGCACTGGCCGCGAGAAGGATTTTCAGTGTTCGCATAACGCCCCCAAACTCCACACCCGTCACCCCGGCCTTGTGCCGGGGTCCACGGTGCCGCGAATCTTTACGTTCGGAATGTGCGGCACGGTGGATGCCGGGACAAGCCCGGCATGACGGATTTCGGGTAGGCCGTTTCGCCTCAGATGCGGTGTTCGCCCTTGACCCAGCGCACCGTGCCCGAGCTGGCGCGCATCACCACGCTTTCGGTGGTCATCACATGGCCCTTGCGCTTGACGCCTGCGAGCAGCGACCCATCGGTGACGCCGGTTGCCGCGAAGATGCAATCGCCGCGCGCGAGCTCGGTCAGATCATATTGCTTGTCGAGTTCGGTCACGCCCCATTTGGCGGCGCGGGCGCGCTCATCATCGTTGCGGAACAGCAGTCGGCCCTTGAACTGCCCGCCGACGCAGCGCAGCGCCGCTGCCGCCAGCACGCCCTCGGGCGCGCCACCCGCACCCATATAGATGTCGATGGTGGTGTCGGGGTTGGTGGTCGCGATCACGCCCGCGACGTCGCCATCGCCGATCAGCATGATGCCGCAGCCGACTTCGCGCAGTTCGGCGATCAGTTTCTGGTGGCGCGGGCGATCGAGCACGCAGGCGATGATCTCGCGCGGTTCCACCCCCTTGGCAGCGGCGAGCGCGCGGACATTCTCCGTCGGCGATTTGTCGAGATCGATAATGCCCTCGGGATAGCCCGGGCCGCAGGCGATCTTGTCCATGTACACGTCGGGGGCGTTGAGTAGCCCGCCTTCCTCGGCGATGGCGAGCACGGCGAGGCTGTTTGGGCCGGCGGTGGCGCAGATCGTGGTGCCCTCCAGCGGATCGAGTGCGATGTCGATCTTGGGGCCCTTGCCGATCGCCGAGCCGACTTTCTCGCCGATGAACAGCATCGGCGCTTCGTCGCGCTCGCCCTCGCCGATCACCACGGTGCCGTCCATATAGAGGTTGTTGAGCGCGGCGCGCATTGCCTCGACCGCCGCTGCGTCCGCAGCCTTTTCATCCCCGCGCCCGGTCAGCTTCGACGCGGCAATCGCCGCCGCTTCGGTGACGCGCACCATTTCCAGCACGAGGACTCGGTCGAGCGTTTTGGAGCGGGTGGTGTTCATCGGGAATCCTCTTATGGTTTGTTTCGTTTGCGTGGCGGTTAGCAGAGCCTTTGCGTGTGTCGAGCCGGATTTCCCCTCCCGCGAGCGGGAGGGGTTAGGGGAGGGACGTGTCCGTAGCATTGCGCTTGTCGTAGACTGCCCTCCCCCGGCCCCTCCCTTTCAGGGAGGGGAGGAGATTCAGTCCCGCAGCAATTCGTTGATGCTGGTCTTGCTGCGCGTTTGCGCGTCGACGCGCTTGACGATGACCGCGCAATAGAGCGCGGGCTTGCCGTCGCCGCCGCCCATGCTGCCGGGCACGACCACCGCATAAGGCGGCACTTCGCCGCGATACACGTCGCCGGTCGCGCGGTCGACGATCTTGGTCGAGGCACCGAGATAGACGCCCATCGACAGCACCGCGCCTTCGCCGACGCGCACGCCCTCGGCCACTTCGCTGCGCGCGCCGATGAACGCGCCGTCGCCGATGATCACCGGATCGGCCTGGAGCGGTTCGAGCACGCCGCCAATCCCCGCGCCGCCCGAGATGTGCACGTTCTTGCCGATCTGCGCGCAGGAACCGACCGTCGCCCAGGTGTCGACCATCGTGCCTTCGCCGACATAGGCACCGATATTGACGAAGCTCGGCATCAGGATCGCGCCCTTGCCGATGAAGCTGCCGCGCCGCGCGACCGCACCCGGTACGACACGGAAGCCGCCCGCGCGGAACTCGGCCTCGCCCCAGCCGGCGAATTTGGAGGGCACCTTGTCGAACGCGGGCGCGCCGCCAGCGCCGCCCTCGACCAGGCTGTTATCGTTGAGGCGGAAGGAGAGCAGCACCGCCTTTTTGAGCCACTGATTGACTGTCCAGCCGTCGCCCTCGGGTTCGGCGACGCGCACCGCGCCCGCACCCAATTGGTCGAGCACGCTGTCAACTGCGTCGCGCACCGCGCCCGTGGTGCCAAACCCGATCGTGTCGCGCGCGTCCCATGCGGCTTCGATCGTGTGCTGCAGATCGCTCATGCTTCCCCCATATGCTCGTGAAGCCACGCCGTCACATCGGCGCAGGTAAAATCGATATAGCTGCGGTCCTCGTCCGGCCCCTGTTCGGAGCCATTGTCGACCCACACCGTCGTCATGCCGATCGCCTTGGCGGGCGCGAGGTTGCGGGCCATGTCCTCGAAGAAGATCGCCTCGGCGGGCGCGATGTCGAACGCCGCGCACAGCCCGGCATAAGCCGAGGCTTGCGGCTTGGGCAGCAAGTCCATCGCATGGATGTCGTGGATCGCCTCGAAGCTTTCGCCCAGGCCCAGCCGCCCGAGCACGCGCGTGGCATACGGCGTGTCGGCATTGGTGAAGACGATCTTGCGCCCCGGCAGCCGCG
The DNA here is from genome assembly GCF_003985085.1 of Sphingomonas sp. TF3. Lineage (NCBI taxonomy): Bacteria > Pseudomonadati > Pseudomonadota > Alphaproteobacteria > Sphingomonadales > Sphingomonadaceae > Sphingomonas > Sphingomonas sp. TF3. The sequence goes on from NZ_RWKS01000013.1 coordinate 66,197, forward strand.
CGATGGCAGCGGCGAGCGGGGCATTTTCTTCGAGCACGTCCATTTCGATGTCGTGGACGAAATCGAGGAATGCGTGCGGGTCGACGTCATGCTCGGCCATCAGCCCGGCGAGCGTGGTGCCGTGGCCGTGGAAATAGCCCTTCTGAATGCGGCGGGCCTCGACCAGATCGACCTCGAACTTGGCGGCGATATAGGCACCCATCTTGGCGTCGATCTTGTCGAACAGCCGCGCGCTCGCGGGATAGAGCGTGTTATCCAGATCGAAGATCCAGGTGCGGATATGGGCGAGGCGCGGGTCCATGTCGCGCAGGCTCTAAGCGGGGTGGGCGAGGGGGGCAAGGCGTGGAGTGCGGAAAGCCCCTCACCTTCAGGGGAGGGGTTGGGGTGGGGCCGTCCAGCAAACGCTGCGCCCAGACCATAGCGTCGAAGCGGGCATCAAGCCCGCTCCGCCGCCGCTACCCCACCCCCAAACCCCTCCCCTGAAGGGGAGGGGCTTTGAAACACCCGCTGGCCTCCCCACATCCCTCTTATGACCCAATATTCCCTGCTCGATCTCGTCCCCGTCATCGAAGGCGGCAGCGTTGCGCAAGCCTTGGCCAATGCCGCCGACCTTGCCGCGCATGTCGAGCGGCTCGGTTTCACACGCTATTGGACCGCCGAACATCACGGCATGACCGGCATTGCCAGCGCGGCGACATCGGTGGTGCTGGCGCATATCGGCAACGCTACGTCCTCCATCCGCATCGGTGCGGGCGGGATCATGCTGCCCAACCATGCGCCGCTCGCCATTGCCGAACAGTTCGGCACGCTCGACGCGCTGTTTCCGGGGCGGATCGACCTGGGGCTCGGCCGGGCTCCGGGATCGGACCAGATCGTCGCGCGCGCGATGCGCCGCAACCTCGACAGCGACGCCAATGCCTTTCCGCAGGATGTGATGGAGCTGCAAAGCTATTTCGCCGATGACGGCCAGACCGGCATTCGCGCGACACCGGGGGCGGGGGCGGATGTGTCCTTGTGGATCCTGGGATCGAGCACGTTCGGTGCGCAACTCGCCGCGATGCTGGGCTTGCCGTATGCTTTCGCGTCGCACTTCGCGCCCGATGCGCTGATGGCGGCGATCGACGTTTATCGCCGCACCTTCCGGCCGTCGGCTGCGCTGGCCAAGCCCTATGTGATGGCGGGCTTCAACGTGTTTGCCGCCGACACGGATGAGGAAGCGGAATTGCTGGCGAGTTCGCAGCAACAGGCGTTCGTCGCCCTGCGCACCGGCAACCCACGGCAATTGCCGCCGCCGGTGGCGGGTTACCGCGCGAGCCTGGGGCCGCAGGGCGCGGCGATCCTCGATCATGTCTTGTCCTGCTCGGCCGTGGGCAGCCCGGCCAAGGTCGCGCGCGAGATCGCCGCGTTCGTCGCGCGCACCGGGGTGGATGAACTGATGATCGCGAGCTCTATCTTCGACCATGCAGCGCGCAAACGGAGTTTGGAAATCACGGCGCGGGCGATGCAGGACATCGCCGTCGCCGCCTGACCCCGTTCCGGTACCCCGGCCTTGTGCCGGGGTCCACCGCACCGCACTCCCTGCCGCCGGAGAATGCGCAGCACGGTGGACCCCGGGACAAGCCCGGGGTGACGGGGGTGATAGGTCCCGGTATTTCATCGCCGCTCAAGCCGTGTTACATAAGTGCATCACTGTCGAAGGATGGCTCGATGCGCTACGAGATTTCCGGCACCGTCATGCAGACCGTCTCGATCGATCTGTCGCCGGGCGAACGGATCGTAAGCCAGACCCACGCCATGGCGTGGATGAGCGACGGCATCACGATGGACACGCATACCGGCGGCGGGCTGTTCGCGGGGTTGAAGCGCGCGCTGTCGGGCGGCAGTATCTTCATTACCGAATATGGTGCGGAGCGCCCCGGCCATGTCGCCTTTGCGCCGCGCTTCCCCGGCACCATCATCGCGCGCGAATTGCGTAGCGGGGAATCGCTGATTTGCCGCAAGGAAACCTTCCTGTGCGCAGAATATTCGGTGTCGCTGGAAATCGCCTTCCAGCAGCGCCTCGGTGCGGGGGTGTTTGCGGGCGAGGGTTTCATCCTGCAGCGCGTGACCGGGCCGGGCACGGTGTTCCTCGATCTGTCGGGCGAAGTGATCGAGAAGACGCTCAGCCCCGGCGAACGGCTGCGCGTCCATGCCGGGCATATCGGGATGCAGGAGCCGACCGTCTCGACCGACATCCAGATGGTGCGCGGCTTCCGCAATATCCTGTTCGGCGGGGAGGGGCTGTTTCTCGCGACGCTGACCGGGCCGGGCAAGATCTGGCTGCAATCGATGCCGATCCTGAACCTGGCCGAGGAAATCGCGCGGCACTTGCCCAGCAACGAAGCGCGCGATGCGGGCGTGGGGGCGGGCGTCGGGCGACTGGTCGGCGGCGGTGCGGCGGGCGCGGTGGTCGGGGGATTGCTCGGCGGGTTGTTGGGGAATGAGTGAGGGGTGGGTTTGGTGGATGGCAGACCTCAGAAGGGACTGCTGCGGTTGAAAATGCTCAGAGTGCGGACAAGGTAAATTATCGCCTTCTAATCCAATCTGCTAACGCCCAAGCCAATGCCATTCCGGCTACGGTAGAAAACGTCGCCATCGTCGAAAGAATACTCCAGAAATGGTCGGAACTCGCATTGGCCAACGTGAGTAGTTTTGTTTTATCCTCCGCGCTGTAGGACTGATTGCGAAGTATTTCCACGATCGCATCGTCAACCTTGCCGCTGCCTGCAGCGCGCGTGAATATAACAGTCGCAATCGAACCGCTGATCGCCGAAAGGACAGGGATAACACCAAAGAGGATAATTCTCTCACGTTTGCTCTGCTCTGCCATAATCGCAAGATGCATTTTTTGCGTAGATGCCGCAAGACGGTTGGCTGTCGGAACGTCTGCAAGTGGGTGCAACCAGGTGTTCCGCCTCAATTCGCGGCCGGCAACCTTAACCGCACCAGCAACCCGCCCAGATCCTCGCTCTCCTCAAGGCTGACCGTGCCCTCGTAAATCTCGGCCACGTCGCGGACGATCGCCATGCCGAGGCCGGTGCCGGGTTTGCCCGAATCGAGCCGCACGCCGCGATCGAAGATGCGGATACGCTCTTCCTCGGGGATGCCGACGCCGTCATCCTCGATCAGGAATTCGACAAAGCCCGAATGCTTGGACACGGTGACGAACACGCTGCCGCCGCCATATTTCGCGGCATTCTCGATCAGATTGCCGAGCATTTCGTCGAGATCCTGCCGCTCGACATGGACTTGCAAGTCCTTGGGACCCGAAGTGTCGATGCGGACGTGGCGATACAGCACGCCGACCGCGCGCTCAACCGATTCGAGGCTGGGCCACACGTCCGCCCGGCTATGCGCCGACCCACGCCGGCCGACCGCGCGGGCGCGGGCGAGATGGTGGTCGACCTGGCGGCGCATCGTCCGCGCTTCGCGTACCACCGTCTCACCGAGATCGTCGGCCTGTGCCGTCGCGGCGTTCATGATGACGGTGAGCGGCGTCTTCAGCGCGTGCGCCAGATTGCCCGCGTGGCGGCGGGCTTCCTCGGCCTGGCGTTCGTTATGTGCGATCAGGCCGTTCAATTCCTCGACCATCGGCGCGACCTCGATCGGCATGGGGCGCTCGATCTGGCGTGATTTGCCCGCGCGCATCCGGGCGATTTCCTCGCGCACCTTGCGCAATGGCCACAGCCCGTAAAAGGTCTGCAACGCCGCCATCACGATCAAGCCGAAGCCGAGCAGCGCGAAGCTGCGCACCAGCGTCTTGCGCAACACCTTGATCTGCGCGTCTAACCCCTCGCGATTTTGCGCGACCTGGAAGCGCCAGCGCACCTTGGAGCCGGGCAGCGTCGCGTCGCGCTCGACGATGCGCAGCCGCTCGGGATTGTCTGTGCGGGGATCGACGAACTGGTCGCTGTCATAGGCATGGATGCCGAGATCATTATGCGCGCTGCCATAAGCGAGGCGGCGATCCCATAGCGAACGCGACGGATAGGGTTCCTGCCCCGGCGCGCTGATCTGGTAATAAAGGCCCGAATTGGGTTCGAGGAAGCGCTGGTCGGCGAGTTCGCGATTGTTGAACACCTCGCCTTGCGGCCCGATTTCCGCCGAAACGATCAGCGCGTTCAACACATATTCGAGCTGGTCGTCGAAATTCTGGGTGATTGCGGTGGTCAGCACCCGGTCCAGCGCGAAGCCGCCGCCGGTCAGCAACAACAGAATCCACCCCGCCGCGATCAGGATCATGCGGCGGCTGAGCGAACCCGTCGTGCGCGTCGGGATCGTCGCTCGCGGCTCGGTGTCGAGCGGCGGTAGCGGAGCGGGCACAGGCTCGTGCGCCACCGCGCTCTCGGCCGCCGGAATGACGGCGAGATCGGTGCCCGGCGCGTCAGCCATTATGCATCCGGATCTTCAAGGCTGTAGCCAAGCCCGCGAATGGTGGTGATGACGTCCTGCCCGAGCTTCTTGCGGATGCGGGTGACGAACACTTCGATCGTGTTCGAATCGCGGTCGAAATCCTGGTCGTAAATATGCTCGATCAGCTCGGTGCGGCTGACCACCTTGCCCTTGTGGTGGAGCAGATAGCTGAGCAATTTATATTCCTGCGCGGTCATCTTGACCGGCTCGCCCGCCAGCGTGACCTTGCCGCTCCGCGTGTCGAGCCGCACATCGCCTGCGGTCAGTTCCGACGAGGCATTGCCCGAGGCGCGGCGGATCAGCGCGCGCAGGCGGGCGATCAATTCCTCCGACTGGAACGGCTTGGCGACATAATCGTCTGCCCCGGCATCGAGCCCGGCGACCTTGTCGGACCAGCTGTCGCGCGCCGTCAGCACCAGCACGGGGGCGGTGCGGCCTTCCTTGCGCCAGCGGTCGAGCACGGTGAGGCCGTCGATTTCGGGGAGGCCGAGATCGAGGATGATCGCGTCGTAATTCTCGGTCGAGCCCATGAAATGGCCTTCCTCGCCATCGGTGGCAAGGTCGATCGCATAACCTGCCCCCTCCAGCGTCGCCTTCAATTGCTGGCCGAGATTGGGTTCGTCCTCGACGATCAGAACACGCATGAAAGTTCCCCTTGAACGGCGCTGGCCGCGTTCAGTTGCTGGTGCGGCCGAGGATCTGGCCGGAACGCCCGTCCACCTCGACCCAGATGACGGTTCCATCGCGCAGGAACTTGAGCGTGTAAATCCCGCGATCTGGTTCGAAATCAAAGCCGAGATACTGGCTGCCGCGCATCGATGGCAACACGCGCCCTTCGATTTCCTTGAGCGGAAGGATGCGGCCTTCCTGGCGCGCGCGCCACGCCTCACGCTGATCCGCGCGCTGGAGTTGCACGCCGTCGGCCGGCAGCGGTGCCGTCGCGGTCGCCAGTCCGAGCAGGATGGGTAGGAGCATTGTCATGGGATTGGCATAGGCACGCAGCGTTGAACAGCCTGTGAATGGCGAAAGGCGGCAGTCGGCTTTGCCCGACGGACTCGCCTGGGGCCGGTTTCAATCCTTCTCCCTGTGGGAGAAGGTGGCGCGAAGCGCCGGATGAGGGTGATCTGGGTGCACGCCGCATAGCGGATCACCCTCACCCTCCCACCGCTTCGCGGCGGGCCCCTCCCTCTCCCGATGGGAGAGGGGTATCCCGGCTTGCTCGCAAGCGCCTATCCCCGTAACGCCCCCCTCATGGCTGCACCAATTCTCGCATATGAAAATCTCGGCGTCATTCAAGGCTCGGGCTGGTTGTTTCGTGGGCTCGATATTCATATCGGGCCGCGCGACCGGCTGGCGCTGATCGGGCGTAATGGCGCGGGCAAGACGACCTTGCTCAAATTGCTCGGCGGCAAGATCGATTCGGACGAGGGTCGCCGCACGATCGTGCCCGGCACGCGCGTGATCCAGCTCGAGCAGGAACCGGCGATGACCGGCTTTGCGACGCTCGCCGATTATGTGCTGGCGGGCGACGACGCGCCGCAGCGTTATGAAGCGGAGGCGATCGCCGACCAGCTTGGCATCGACTTGACGCGCGAAGCGGCCAAGGCCTCGGGCGGTGAGCGCCGCCGCGCCGCGATCGTGCGCGCCTTTGCGCAGAACCCCGATGTGCTGCTGCTGGACGAGCCGACCAACCATCTCGACATTGGCGCGATCGAATGGATCGAGGAATGGCTCCAGCGTTTTCGCGGTGCCTTTGTCGTCATCAGCCACGACCGCACCTTCCTGACCAAGCTGACCAAGCAGACGCTGTGGATGGACCGGGGCAATTTGCGGCGCGCCGAAATCGGCTTTGGCGGGTTCGATGCGTGGACCGAGCAAGTCTATGCCGATGAGCAGCGCAATGCCGAGAAGCTCGACGCCAAGCTGAAGCTGGAGGAGCATTGGCTGCTGCGCGGCGTCACCGGGCGGCGCAAGCGCAACCAGGGCCGCTTGACCAAGCTGGTCGAGATGCGCGCCGAACGCGCGGCGATGGTCGGGCCGCAGGGCTCGGCCAACCTCACCATTGGCAGCGACGATGCGCGCTCCAAAGTGGTGATCGACGCCAAGCATATCTCCAAGGCGTTTGGCGACCGCACCATCATCCGCGATTTGTCGCTGCGCGTGACGCGCAAGGACCGCATCGGCATCGTCGGCGCGAACGGTGCAGGCAAATCGACCCTGCTCAAGCTGCTGACGGGCGAATTGGAGCCCGATAGCGGCACGATCCGCTTCGCCAAGACGATCGAGCGGATCGTGATCGACCAGCAGCGCAGCAAGATGGCGCCCGACAAGACCATCCGCGACGTGCTCGCCGATGGCGGCGACTGGATCGAGGTGCAGGGCATTCGCAAGCATGTCGTCGGCTATTTGAAGGAATTCCTGTTCGAGCCGGGCGTGCTGGATGCCAAGATCGGCACGCTGTCGGGCGGTGAGCGCTCGCGCCTGTTGCTGGCGCGCGAATTCGCCAAGCCGTCCAACCTGCTGGTGCTGGACGAGCCGACCAACGATCTCGACCTCGAAACGCTCGATCTGCTGCAGGATGTGATCGGCGATTATGATGGCACCGTGCTGATCGTCAGCCATGACCGCGACTTCCTCGATCGCACGGTGACGATCACGCTCGGGCTCGACGGGTCGGGTACGGTCGATGTCGTGGCGGGCGGCTATGAGGATTGGGAGCGCCGTCGCAAGGCCGCCGCGCCGACCAAGCGCGGCGCGATCGCCAGGAATGCAACCTCGGCTGCCGCGCCGCCGCCGCCGGGCACCAAGGTCAAGCTGACCTATAAGGACCAGCGCGACTACGAATTGCTGCCCAAGCGGATCGAGGCGCTTGATGCCGCGATCGCGCGTGACCAGGCGTTGCTGGAAGACCCCGATCTCTACACGCGCGACCCGGCGTTGTTCGAGCGGCTGATGGAAGCGATCGGCCAGGCGCAGGAAGACAAGAACGCGGCGGAATTGCGCTGGCTGGAACTGGCCGAGATGGTGGAGAGCCTCGCCTAAATCCTCCCCGGAACGGGGAGGGGGACCCTGAGCATTCAGCGAAGGGTGGAGGGGGCGTGCCGCAGGCGCTCCGCCCGTTGATGCCCCCCTCCACCATCCGGCTGAAGAAGCCGGATGGTCCCCTCCCCGTGCCGGGGAGGATTGTTAGGTCAGCGCTCGCCCGTTTCGGCCCGCGAGATCGACGATGTAATGCCACGCCACGCGGCCCGAGCGCGCGCCGCGCCGCGTTGCCCAGCCGACCGCATCGCCCGGATCGAACGGCAAATCATACGCCTGGGCATAACCGGCGACGATGGCGAGATAGCCGTCCTGGTCGACGACGTGGAAACCGAGGCTGAGGCCGAAGCGATCGGCCAGCGCCAGCGCATCGTCGGCGGCGTCGCGCGGGTTTACGGCGGTCGGCTGGTCGATCATCTCGCGCGGCACCAGATGGCGGCGGTTCGAGGTGACGACGAGCCGCGCATTGGCGGGCCGCGCCTCCGCCCCGCCATCGAGCATCGAGCGCAGCGCGCGCCCATCGGCGGCGGCGTCGAAGCCGAGATCGTCGAGGAACAGCAGGAAGGCGCGCGGCACATCGGCGATCTGCGCGAACAAGCCGGGCAGGGTGTCGAGCTGCCCGGTGACGACTTCGATCAGCGCGAGCGCGCCGCCCTCAGCCTGCACCGTGCCCGTCACCGCCTTGACCAGTGCCGATTTGCCGGTGCCGCGCGCGCCCCATAGCAGCACGTCATGCGCGGCTGCTCCGTCTGCGAGATGGCGGGCATTGGCATGCATCGCCGCCTTTTGCGCGTCGATTCCGTGCAGGCGGTCCAGCGGCAAGGGCCGAAAATCGCGCACCGGCTCCAGCACCGTGCCGCGCCAGACATAGGCCGGGTGCGCCAGCGGATCGGCGCTTGAGGGTGGTGGCGGGGCCAGCCGTTCGAGCGCGGCGGCGATGCGGGCGAGGGGATCGGTCATGTGGCCGCATGTTTAGCCGCGCGCGGCCTCGTGTGGCAAACTATCCCAACGCCTTGAGCGCCGCTGCGGCTGCTACGCGGTCGCCAAAGGCGGGGTCGGCGAGTGCCGCGCGGATTTGCGTCGCGGCTTCGGCGGTGCGGTCGAGATCGGCATAGGCCTGCCCCAAATGCCAGCGCAGATCGGCGCGGCCGGGCGCGATCGACGCCGCTTTTTCCAGCAATTGCAGCGCGGGTTCGCTCTTGCCCTGCTGGTACAGCGCCCAACCATAGGCATCGCTGGCGGCAGGGTTCATCGGGGCAAGCGCATAGGCCGCCTTGCCATAGATCGTGCCGGTATCAGCGTCTCCGGCCCCGGTATAGGCATAGGACAATTCGGCCAGCAGCGCGGTATCGCGGTCACCGATGCGCCCGCGCAGCTCCTCCAGCGTGTCGATCGCGGCATCCCAATCCTGCGCCGCGATTTGCCAATGGCCGATCAAGCGCCGTGCCGTGATATTTTGCGGGTTTTGCGACGCGAACAGCGCGAGCACCTTGCCCGCCTCGGCGTGCCGGTTGGCATGGTCGAGCGCATCGACCACGCGCAACAGGGTCGGTTCGTCAAAGCGCAGGTCGGCGGCATGGCGATAGGCGTCGGCGGCGTCGCCATAGCGGTTCACCGCCATCAACGTGTCGCCGAGCGCGAGATAGGCAGGCGGCGCACCCGGCGTCAGCCGCACCAGCGCCTGCGCCTTGGCCAGCGCCGCGGCAGTATCGCCCGCCTCGATCAGCCCGCGGATCAGCGTGAGCTGCGCGACTGGTTCTGCGGGGGCAGCGCTGGCGGCGTCGTTCAGCGCCGACAAACCGTCATCGATGCCGAACGGCGCGGAGCCGACCGCGCTCGGCAGGGCCGAACGATCGAGATATTTCGCAGCCCAATCGCGCTCGCCCGTTTGTTCGAAGGCGCGCGCGACCAGAGCGAGTGTGTAGCTGTCGGCATCGGCGCGCAGCGCGACCGGGCGCAACACATCGAGCGCGCCTTGCGGATCGCCCGAGCGCAGCAAGGCTGCACCAAGCAGGCGGCGCGCGGTAATGTTGGTAGGCTGTTGCCCAACCAGCACACGCCAATCGTCGATCGCTTGCTGATAGGCCCCGGCTTTATAGGCGAGCGTCCCCGATAACAGCCGCGCGCCGGGCATCGCGTTCAATTGCCCGCCGGTGCGCGCAAGCAAGGTGCGGGCGAGATCGTCTTTACCCGCCCGTGCTGCCAGCACCGCCTGAAGATACAAGGCTTGCGGGCTGCCCGGCCGCGCGGCCAAGGCCTTGCGCGTCGCCGCCAGCATATCGGTATAGCGCCCGACATCGCCGAGTGTGGCGGCATATTCGATCAGCGCAGGATGATAATAAGCGTCATGCCCCAGCGCATTTTCAAACCACGGCAGTGCGGCGATCAAGCCATATTGGCCGCGCACCAATTCGCCGCGCAGCGTGATTGCCTCGACATTATCGGCATCGAGATCGACCGCGCGCTGTGCCGATTCGATCGCGCCCGCAATGTCCCCCGCTTGATATTTGATGCGCCCGAGGTCGGACCAGGCGAAGCTGTCCTTGGGCGCATCGGCGAGCAGGGTACTGAGCGCGGCTTGTGCGCCTGCGACATCGCCCTGCGCCGCCAGCGCGCGCGCGCCGATGCGGATGGCATAGCCGCTATAAGGCGCACCTGCCTTGGCGGCTTCGGTCAGCGCGCGGTTCGCGTCGCCCTGTAGCAACCACGCATGGGCGTAAAGCTGGTGCGCCCGTGCCGGATCGAACCCGGCGTCGCGCGCGCGGCCAAGCTCACCCTCTGCTGCCACCCCGTCGCCAATCGCAAGGAAGCTGCGCGCGAGCATCGCATGGGCCAGGCCCCAGCTTGGATCGGCCTTGATCGCGGCTTGGGCGTGGCTGCGCGCGGCGCTGTAATTGCCGGCCTTCAGCAAGCGCACGCTGAGCGCGAGTTCGGTGCGCGCGCTCGCGGCATCGGCATGGGCCGGGCCAGTCGCCGCGACCGCGATCAGTGCGGCGCTGGTTATCGCGGCGAGGGTGCCGATGGCGATCGAAAGGGATTTACGCATGGAGATCGTAGCTCTTTAGCAAATCGTACAGGGTCGGTCGGCTGACCCCTAGCAGCTTGGCGGTATTCGAAATGTTACCCTCGGCGCGGGCGAGTGCTTGCGCGATCGCCGAGCGATCGGCGCTTTCGCGCGCGGCGCGCAGGTTGAGCGGCAATTCGGCCCCCCCTTCCGCCAGATCGAGATCGGCGGCGGTCACGAGTTTGCCCTCGGCCATGATGACCGCGCGCTTCATGCGGTTTTCCAGCTCGCGGACATTGCCCGGCCAGCCCCAAGCGGCAATCGCGGCACGGGCATCGGGTGACAGGCCGGTAACGGCGGCGTGCATCGATTTGGCGTAGCTCTTCAGGAAATGCTGCGCCAGCAACACCGCGTCACCGCTACGTTCCGCCAACGACGGGATGCGAACGACGATTTCGGCGAGACGGTAATAAAGGTCTTCGCGAAAGCTGCCGGAGGCAACCATCGCATCGACGTCCTGATGCGTGGCGCAGACGATCCGGGTATCGACGGCAATCGCCTTGCGTCCGCCGATCCGCTCGATCGTGCGCTCCTGCAGGAAGCGGAGCAATTTCACTTGCAGCGGCAGCGGAACGTCGCCGATTTCGTCGAGGAACAGCGTGCCGCCCTGCGCTTGCTCGATCTTGCCTTCGGTGGTCTTGATCGCGCCGGTAAACGCGCCCTTCTCGTGCCCGAACAATTCGCTTTCCAGCAAGGTCTCGGGGATCGCGGCGCAATTGATCGCAACGAACGCGCCACTGCGGCGCGGGCTACTGTCATGAAGCCCGCGCGCGAGCAATTCCTTGCCGGTCCCGCTCGCGCCGAGCAGCATGACCGAGACATCGGCCCCGGCGACGCGTTCGATCGTGCGGGTGACCTTCAGCATTTCCGGGCTGGCGGTAATCATGCCGCCGAGCGCCGTGCCGGTCGCGCGCGTGGCGAGGCGGCGATTTTCGGTCTCCAGCGCATGGACGTGGAACGCGCGTGCGACGATCAGGCCGAGCGCATCGATATCGATCGGTTTGGCGTAAAAGTCCCATGCGCCATCGGCAATCGCTTGCAGCGCGCTTTCGCGTGCGCCGTGGCCGGAGGCGACGATTACCTTGGTATCGGGCTTCAACCGCAGGATTTCAGCGAGCGTGGCGAACCCTTCGCTCGTGCCGTCGGGGTCTGGCGGCAGGCCGAGGTCGAGCGTCACTACGGCAGGCTCGGCTGCGCGCACTGCATCGAGTGCGGTGGCGCGGTCGATCGCGGTCAGCACCTCATACCCTTCATACGCCCAGCGGAGCTGGCGCTGGAGGCCTAAATCGTCCTCGACGATCAGGAGCTTGGGCTTGTCGGTCATGCGGCTTGTTCCAGGGTGCGCGCGTGCGCAGTCGGCAATGTAATGCAAAAGCTGGTGCCGATGCCTTCGCGACTCTCGACTGCAACGCTGCCGCCCATCGCCTCGGCAAGTTGCTTCGCCTCGAACGCGCCGATGCCGAAGCCGCCGGGTTTGGTCGAGACGAACGGCTTGAACAACTGGTCGCGTACGAAAGCCGGGCTCATCCCGCTGCCCTGATCGATCACCGTCAGCGAAACCGCCATATCCGCGATGGCGAGCGCGATGGTGACGGGTTCGGTTGGCGGGCTCGCGTCGATCGCGTTCTGGACGAGGTGGCCGAGCAGTTGCTCGACACGTGCCGGATCGGCCTTGGCGAACAGGCCCTGTGGACCGACCACCACGACCGGATGCTGGACGCGCTTGCCGCGCGCGACGGTCTCGGCCAGCGGCAACAGCTCGACCGGGCGTAGCACCTCGGCGCGCGCGCGGTGCTGTTGGGAGAGCCGGGCGAGCAAGTCGTTCATGCGCGCGGCGGAGTCTTGCAAGGTGGCGACCATGTCGACGCGAAAGTCGGGATTGTCGGCGTGGCGTTCGGCATTGCGCGCGACCAGCGTCAACTGGCTGACCAGGTTCTTGATGTCATGCAGGATGAAGGCGAAGCGCCGGTTGAACTCGTCGAAGCGCTCGGATTCGGCCAGCGCCTCCTGCGCGCGGGCCTCCGCGAGATAACTTGCCACCTGCCGCCCGGCGATGCGCAGCAGATCAAAATCTTCCCAATCGAGCGCACGGTCGAGCGGCGGGCGTGCCAGCACGATCGCCCCCTGCAAACGATCGAGATGGATCAGCGGCACCACAGCCCAGGCATCGCAGTCGATCATCCAGATCGGGATGCTTGCGGCTTCGATCGGGTCGGCGGTTTCGCTGCGCACGGTATCCAGCTCGATGATCCGGCCACTACCGGACAGGTGGGCGACCAATCGCGCATCGGCGGCACCCGTGGCGGCGTCCCAGCGCCATCCGGCTCCAATACCAAGACCATCGCCTTCGGGCACCAGCAGCAGACCTGCGGGGGAATCGGTCAGGTCGGCGACGGCCTTGACGATACGCTGGTCAAGTGGGGCTGCCCCATCGGGCTTGCCAAGCGTGTCGGTAAAACGCGTCCATTCCGTCCGATAATCATAGCGGTGGCGGAAGAAGTGCTTGGACACCTTTACCTTGGCCCAGGCGCGCAACCATGGGGAAGAGAGGATCGTCAGCCCCGCCGCAGTCGACCCGAACACGAAGGCGGTTTGCCACAGTCGGGCATTGTCGCCGCTGATGCTGGCGATCGCGCTGGTCGCCAGCAGCATACCCGCCGTGTAAAGCAGCATGACGGCAAAGGTGAGCGTCTGCCAGGCGACGGTGCGGGAGAGTTGCAGGGTCCAGTCGCCATTGCGCTGCACCGCGATCGCAAACATCGGAGCCGCCAGCACCATGACGATGCCCCGCGCTGCGATCAGACCGGCATACCATGCGCTGAATGCATAAGCGGCGGCACAGAGGAGCAGGTCGATGCTCCACATTGCCGCAAGCGCGAGGACTGCCAGGCGGATGCCGCCGCGTGCCTGTGGCGTTACCGCCGAATAGAGATGGTGAAGCAGCAGCATGGCACCGATCGCGATCATCATCCGCCACACCGCCCGGACCGCAGCGACTTGCGAAACCGTCTCCGCGCCAATCGCGGGTTCGATCACCGTCAGCGTCGCGCCGGCCAGCACAAGCACCGCGACAAGACCGTAGATGACCGAAATCGCGTGGTGTTCCGGGCCCGTGCCGCCGCGCCGGACCAGCGCGTACATGAAGCCGAGCCACGCGAGATTGCGCGCCGCTTCGGCCAGGCGTGTGACGACGTCGGTCGTGTCGATCCCTGCGACCGCCAGTGCCCACAAGGCGGTGCTGCCCAGCGCGATCACGAAGGTCAGCCGCGGCAGCGCCGTGCCCGCATCGTGCAGCCGTGACAGCGCGACGCCCGCAAACAGCAAGGCGGCCAGCGCGTGGCTCCACAGGATAAGGGTGGCGAGTGCGGTCACGGGATCAGCGCGCGCCTTCGGGCCACAAGACGACGCGCACCGTCTGCAGCAGAATCAGCAAGTCGAGAAAGGGCGAATAATTCTTGGCGTAATACAGATCATATTCGAGTTTCTGGCGGGAATCTTCGATCGACGCGCCGTAAGGATAGTTGATCTGCGCCCAGCCGGTAATGCCCGGCTTCACCATATGGCGCTCGGCATAATAGGGAATTTGCTGTTCGAGATCCTCGACGAATTGTGGTCGTTCAGGGCGTGGCCCGACGAAACTCATCTCGCCCTTGAGCACCGACCAGGTCTGCGGAAGCTCATCGATGCGCAGTTTGCGGATGATGCGCCCAATGCGGGTGATTCTTGGATCGTCTTTCTCGGCCCACACCGCTTGGCCCGCGACCTCGGCATCCTGCCGCATCGAGCGCAATTTCACGCAATCGAATCCGACGCTGTACAGGCCGACACGCCGCTGACGATAGAATGCAGGGCCTTTGCTCTCGATCTTGATGGCGATGGCGGTGATGAGAATCAGGGGGAGGGTCAAGGTCAGCAAAAGAACGCTGGCGACGATATCGAAGATCCGCTTGAACATGCTGGACAGCATCCGCCCTGACGAAAATCCGTCGGAAAAGATCAGCCAACTCGGGTTGACGCTCTGCAGGTCGACACGGCCCGTTTCGCGTTCGAGGAAGGTCGAGATTTCGTTGACGTGCACACCAGTAGTTTTGATCCGCAGCAGATCCTTGAGGGGCAGCGCGTTGCGGCGTTCCTCCAGCGCCAGCACCACTTCGCTTGCGTTGAGCAGGACGACATGGTCGGCGAGGTTATAGATTGCGTCGCGTGCGATCGCCTCGGGGATGACCCGCGCCGACTCGCTCATTGACACATAGCCGACCACCGCGAAGCCCGCGCCTGGTGCCTGCGCCAAGGCCTTTAGCCGAGCCGCCCGCGCGCCCGCGCCGAGCACGACCACGCGCCGCTTAAACACCTGTCCGCCCAGCGTTTTGCCCAGCAATATGCGTAACGCGATCAGAAGGACTGCCGCCACACCCATGCCGTAGAGCAGGTTAGACCGCCAAAAGGTGGCAGCGGGCACGATGAAGTAGATAACGCTCAGGAAAATGACGCCCAGCGAAATGGCGACCAGCAGCCGCGCCGTTGCGTAGCGCAGCGATTGCAGCGCCCCCGCCCCGTACACGCCGACCGCGATCATCGCCATTTCCAAAGACCCCGCGAAGGTCAGCAATTGCGGAATCCGCATATGCATCGGCGTCAGCGGCAGCGCGACCTGGCGCATCCGCATCGAATATCCGAGCTCCCCTGCCACGACCAGCAGGACGAGATCGAACAGCCCCAGCAAGAGCACCGCGTTGGGAATATAATGTTTGAACAGCCTGATCATTGATGCCGTACCTCGTCCGCCTTCCCGATAGCGGTGTAAACAAATCCGACAGGGGCAAGCTGCTGTCGCAGAAATTGGCAAAGAAAGGTTGAACAGAATGGATCGAGGCTGATCCAAGGCAGTTATCAACTCCGGCCGGACCCGCTATGGGTCTAGCACCAGGAGGATGATACATGCCGCAGTCCAAGCCGATCGTGCCCGTTATCCTGTCGGGCGGTTCGGGAACACGGTTGTGGCCGATGTCGACATCCGAGATGCCCAAGCAGATGTTATCGCTGACGGCCGATGAAACAATGCTGCAATTGACGGCGCAACGCGCGCGCGGGGAGCGCTTCGCCTCTCCGATCGTCGTCGCCAACGCGCGCCACGCAGGAATGGTGGAGGCACAGCTTGATGCGGTTGGCACCACGCCACAAGCCCTGATCCTGGAGCCGGTGGGGCGTAACACCGCCCCGGCGATTGCGCTGGCGGCGATTGCTGCGGGCAGTGGCGATGTGCCATTGCTGGTAATGCCGTCGGACCACGTCATTGCCGATGTCGCCGCATTCCATTCCGCCATCGCTGTCGCGCTGCCCCTGGTTGAAGCGGGCTGGCTGATTACGTTCGGGATCGATCCGCTTTCCCCCGAAACCGGCTATGGCTGGATTCGCCTTGGTGAGGAAATTTCCGAGGGTGTTCACCGGGTCGCCAAGTTCGTCGAGAAACCACCGCTCGGCGTCGCCGAGGCGATGCTCGCGGCGGGTAACCATGCGTGGAACGGCGGTATTTTCCTGTTTCGCGCCGATGCTTATCTCGCAGCGCTGGCGATCCACAATCCGGCCATTTTGGCGGCGTCGCAGCGTGCGATGGATGGAGTGCGCGGGGAAGGGACCCGGCTGTATCCCGATGCGGATGCCTTCGCGGCAGCCCCGTCGGACTCGATCGACTATGCCGTGATGGAAAAGGCTGACCGCGTTGCGGTCGTCCCTGTATCGATGGGTTGGAGCGACCTTGGCAGTTGGGATGCCCTCCATGAAATCAGCGATCGCGACCAGGACGGCAACGTCCATGCCAGTCGCGAAGGCGGCGAAGTGATCGCGATCGATACCGCCAATTGCCTGGTGCGGAGCGATGGCGCGCGCATCGCGATGGTCGGCGTGCAGGATTTGATCGTCGTCGCCAGCGGCAAAGATATCCTGATCCTGCCGCGCGGCCGCAGCCAGGAAGTGAAGGCACTGATCGAGGCGATGAAGCGCTGAACAGGCCGGGGGGCAGCTGATGGATGGATTGACGATTCACGATTATCGCGACGATCTGGCGCAGGCGTTCCACGACATCAACGCGCAGTGGATCTCCGCCATGTACCGGATCGAGCAGACCGACCGCGACGTGCTCGAAAACCCGCGCGCGCGGATCATCGATCGCGGCGGCGACATTCTGTTCGTCGAAGCGGCCGGGCTGGGCATTGTCGGGGCCTGCGCGCTGCAGAAAACGGGCGAGCACCAGTTCGAACTCACCAAGATGGGGGTGCTCGAGTCGGCGCGTGGCCGCAAGGCGGGGGAATTCCTGCTGCACGCGGTCATCGCGCGCGCCCGCGCGCTCGGGGCGGAGCGGCTCTATCTGCTCAGCAACAGCAAGAGCGCCGCTGCCATCCATCTCTACGAAAAGCTCGGTTTCGTCCATGATACGGGGATCATGGACGAATTCGGCGCGCGCTATGAACGGTGCAACGTCGCGATGCTGTACCCGCTGGATTAGCCGATCAAGGCCTCGGCCTGATCGAGCGTTTCCTTGAACGTCGCGATCACCGCGCGATACGGCGCGGGGCTGGCCATATCGAGACCGGCGCGTTGGAGAATTTCGGTCGGATAGGCCGACCCGCCCGCCTTCAGCACGGTCAGATAGGTGTCGCGCTCCTTCTGTCCACCGGTCAGGATGGCGTGCGCGAAATAGGATGCCGCCGAAATGCAGGTGGCATATTGGTAGACGTAGAAGCTGTTGTAGAAATGCGGGATATAGGCCCATTCGACGGCATAAGCCGGGTCGATGGTCACCTTGGGCCCGTGATAGCGCTTGAGCAGATCGAGATAGAGCGCCGTGAAGCGCTCGCCCGATAGGCCTTCGCCGGCTTCGGCCTTGTCATGCACGGCGAGTTCGAATTCGGCGAACATCGTCTGGCGGAAGAAGGTGCCGCGAATGCTCTCCAACTGCTGGCCGAGGTAGAACAGTTTCTCCTGCTTGGTCTTGGCCTTCGCCACCATATAGGCAGCGAGCAGCATTTCGTTGCAGGTCGAGGCGATCTCCGCGAGGAAAATCGGGTAATCCGATTTCTCATAGACTTGCGTTTTGTTCGACAGCAGCGAGTGCATCGCATGGCCCCATTCGTGCGCGAAGGTGGTCATGCCCTCATAGTTTTCGCCCAGATTGAGCAGCAGATAGGGGTGCACGTCATAGGCACCGGGGTTCATATACGCGCCCGATTTCTTGCCCGGACGGGGCAGGGGATCCATCCATTTTTTCGCAGTGGCGGTGCCGAGGAGCGCGACATAATCGGGCCCGAGCGGCTTGACCGCCTCCAGCACGGTCGTGCGCATTTCGGAAATGGTGACCTTGCGGTCGAGCGACACCAGCGGCGGGTAGATATCGTAATACGCCATGTCGGGCAGGCCGAGCAGCTTCCGTCGCAGCTCGAAATAGCGGTGCAGTTGCGGCAGACCGGCGTTCGCTTCGGCCACCAGCGTGCGATACACGCCTTCGGGGATGTTATTGCCCGATAGCGCGGCCGCGAGCGAGGTGGGGTATTTGCGCGCCTTGGCCCGAAAAATGTCGGCTTTGACATGGCTGAGATAGGCGGCCCCGAGCGAACTCTTGAAGTGCCCATATTCGCCCCAGAAGGTGTCGAACACCGCCTTGCGATCGGCGCGCGCGGGCGCGTCGCGGTTCAAGGTATAGGCCTGGTCGTCGAGGCCGACCTGTTTGCCGGTCGACAGGGTGATCGTCGGCCAGGGAATGTCCGACCCGACGAGCTGCTCGCGGATCGTGCCCGGTCCGGAAAGCGGTGCGCCCGCGCCTGCAAGCAGAATTTCGCCCTCGGGGGACAGCGTGTGCGGGGCTTGCCGCAGCGTGTCGGCTAGAAAGAAATCGAACCGCGTCGCGAGAGTCCGGTTCGCCGCGATGAAGCCGTCGATTTTGGCTTTGCCGAGCGTGAGAATCTCGGGTGCCATCCACGACGTCGCTTCGCCAAACGCGGTGAACATGTCGCCGACCAAAGCGAGCTTTTCCTGATTGGCGGAAATGCGGAGATCCGCGTCGCTCTTCAGCCCGGCATAGGTATAGACGCGCGCCGCCTCCCGCGAGAGATCGGACTGCGCCACCAAAGCGGCGGCGAGCACCTCCGCGCTGGTGCCGAGCCTCCCCTTATAACTGGCCAGACCCGGGATCTTGGCGAGCACGCTCTTGCGGGCGGCATCCCACGCGGCATCGTCGGGATAGATTTCGGTGAGGTCCCATTGTGCCGCATCGGCCGGGGCCGATCGATCCTGCGCCCATACGGGCAAAGCGGTGACAAGCGCCGCCAGAGCGGTCGCGGCCAGCGCGTCGCGGCGGGAGAGATCGGTCATGATGGTGGTTCCCCTGGCAGGCGTAATGGCGACATTCTGTCGCATCACGCCCGCCGTGGGAAGGGCCGACTTAGAACGCCAGTTGCACGCCGACGCGGAAGGTCTGGCGGTAATGTTCGTTCTCGATCAACTGGGTCTTGATCGCTTGGTAGCGACGCCACGGGGAGTCGAGCAGATTGCTGGCTTCGGCGAACAGCGTGTATTGTTTCACCGGCGAATAAGCGATCCGCGCGTCGAGCGAGTTGTTCTCGGCGGTATATTGGTCGGTCGCCGCCGATCCGCCCAGCGTATCGAGATAGGCCGAGCGATAGGTATAGGCCAAACGGCCGGTGAGGCCGTATTTCTCGTAGAAGAGCTGGGCGGTGCCGGTATATTTCGATTGCAGGAAGTTCGGCACGTTGCCCGCGCGATTGGGCACGCCGGTGGCCGAACCGTCGGTATAGGTGAAATTGCCCGACACGCCGAACCCCGACAGCGCGCCCGGCAGGAACAGCAACTGCGCCTGCAGGTTCGCTTCGACGCCGTAGAGTTTGGCGCTGCGCGCATTGATCGGTTGGGTGACCAGCGCATTGGTCAGAACGGTGCCGCCAAAGGTGCCCGATTGTGTCTGGCCGGCCGTGAAAATCGGATCGTCGAGATGTTTGTAGAAGGCCGCGACCGACAGGATGCCCTGGCCTTTCAGATAATATTCGGCCGAGAAGTCCCCTGCGACCGCCTTGTACGGCTTGAGGTTGGGATTGCCGAGCGTGACCGTGTTTCCGACCGGATCGAGGTTTTGATACGGGGCGAGATCGGCATAGTTCGGTCGACCGATCGCCGTTGTCGCGGCGGCACGCAGCACCAGGCGCTGGGTGGCGTCGAAGCGCACGTTCAGGTCGGGGAAGACATCGGTATACTTCTTGGTGTTGGTGACATTGAAATCCTGCGTCGCGGTCGACGCCGCAGTGAAGGACTTGCCGCTGTAGCGCCCGTCCGTGTGTTCGACGCGGACGCCGGGGATGATGGTGACCGATCCCAGCTTGGCGGTGACCATGACATAGCCGGCATAGACTTTCTCGCTCAGATCGTAATCGTTGATCAGCGAGTTGGCGAGGCTGGCGGCGGCGTCCAGCGTGCGCGCAGCCGGATTGGTCACAGTATAATAGGTCTGCGCAAGATCGTAGTTGATACGCGGACCGAACAGGTAACGACCATTATAGACCGAGCTGCCATCGTCATAGGAAGCACCGGTGCTGGCGAGCGTGCTGCCGCTGAGATTATATTGTTGGAAATCGCGATTGTTGGTCTTGTCGGTCTGCTGATATTTGCCGCCGACCTTCAGCGTAAAGGCGTCGCCGGTGCCGAGCGGCACCGTCAGGTCGACGCGACCCTGGTACAGGTTTTCGGCAGCGCGGCGGCGATCGTAATTGACGCGGTAGCCCGAATAGAGCGCCGGATTGTACGGTGTGCCGTTGGCGGTGTTGACCTTGAACAGCGTGTCGCTGAGGTCGAGCGACAGGCCGGTCAACGCGGTACTGCCGGTACGGAACGAAAATTCGGAGCGCAGCGGATCCTTCTTCAGCGCCTTGCTGTACGTCCCCTCAACCTGCAGTTCGGCGGTGCCGAAGTGGAAGTTGCCGCCAAGCTCGCCGGTAAAGGTGGAGTCATCTTCGTTGCGCAGACGCAGGAAGCGCGTGCCGCGCGCGCTGAAGGTGCCGCCATTGGCGATGTTGGCGTTGGCGTTCGTGGCGCTGGTCAAAGCGGTGTTATAGGCTGCGATCTGCGCCGGGGTGGCGGTCGCCGAAGGCGGTGTCGGCGGTGCAACGACGGGAATTTCGATGCGCGACTGGTCGCGGGTTTCATGGTCCTTGAAGGTCGAATAGAGCGTGCGCAGGTACAGGCTGACATCCGAGTTTGGCCGCCAGTCGAAATTGCCGACCAGGCCATAGCGCTCGCGCGTCAGGTTATAGTCGCGCAGGCGGAAGTCGTCGGGCAAGGCCTTGCTTGAACCCGGATAATCGCTGCGCCAGTTGGACGAGCCTTGCAGATTTTCGGATTCGATCGGGCGCTTCGAATAATTGCCCGACAATACCACGCCGAAGGTCTTGTCCGCGCCGAAACGCGAGCCGACGGTCAGATCGCCTTCATAAGGGCTGCGACCGTTGAGGTTGCTATAGCCATTGGCGATGCGCGCATTGGCGAAGGCCCCCTTGCGATCGAAAGCGGTAAGCGTGTCGATGTCGACCTGACCGGCAATGGCGTTGGCATCGCGATCGGCAGTGAGCGATTTCACTACCGTGACCGAGCCGATCAACGAGGAGGGAATATCGTCGAGCTTGACCTGGCGGCCCTCCGGTTCTGGGGCGGGTGCGGTCTGGCCGTTGATGGTGACGTTGGCGAGGTTGGGGTTGGCACCCCGGATGATGACATAGCGGCCTTCGCCCTGGTCGTTGGCGACCGAAATGCCGGGTAGGCGGCGCACCGCTTCGGCGACATTCTGGTCGGGCAGCTTGCCGACGTCGTTGGCGTTGAGCGTATCCTGGATGAAGTTGGACGTCCGCTTCGCCTGGAGCGCACGGCGTTCGGCCGCGCGCTGGCCGGTCACGACGATGTCCCCACCGCTTTCATTGCCTGGCGGAACATCGAGCTTGAAGTCGACGATCTGCGGGGTATCGCTCGACGTCGCGCTGCGGGTCGTGGTGGGATAGCCGACATAGGTGAAGGTCAGCTGGACGGGGCCGGCGGGAAGATCATGGATCACGAACATGCCGTCATTGTCCGATACGGCGGTGCGGCCGCCGACCGAGACCGAAGCGCCCGGCAGCGACGCGCCGGTTGCCGGGTCAACGACGCGGCCCGCGACATCCGCGGCAAAGGCGGGCATGGCGGTGGAGCCGAGCAATGCGGCACACAAGCCTGCCTTGGACGCAACAGAGCGCGCCCGGACACGTCCGAACATGATGATTTCCCCCATCGAAAGGCACGTTGGGGTTCCCCAACTTTGCCGTTTGCGCGGCGCTACGCCGCTTTCATGACGAGTTCGTGACGAGCGGAGCGATATGAACAAATTGAGTATGTCCCGTTGTGTCGTTTCCATGCGGGAACAAAAATGCTCGCACGGGCGTCGTGCCGCTAAGGCAACAACTAAGGAAAACGTCGAACATGCGTCGGACACATGCTCTCAGCGGATTGGGCTCGATCGCTCTTATGCTTGCGCCCGTCGCGGCGCAGGCAGCCGGACCGCAGGATGACAGCGTCGGCAAGGCGGTTACCCAGCCGCTGCGCGACGTGCGGATTGCGGACAAGAAGATCCCGCCGATCCTGCAATTGGCGGCATCGGCCCCCTATTCCTCGCAGAATACGCGCTCCTGCGCCGCGATTGCGGGCGAGGTGCGGCGGCTCAATGCCGCCTTGGGGACCGATGTGGATGTGCCGGGCCAACCCAAGGGCGAAGGGTCCGCGCTCGCTGCGGTCGCCGCGCGAACTGCGGTTAATACGCTGATTCCGGGCCTGGGCATCGTGCGTGTCATCACCGGGGCGGACAAGCAGCAGCGTCGCGTCGAGGCGGCCGTCTATGCCGGATCGACACGCCGTGCCTATCTCAAGGGCATCGGGCTGGCGCGCGGGTGCAAGGTTCCTGCGGCACCGACCGCCGCAGCCGTGGCGGACCGGCCGGAACTGCCCTGATTTGTCTGCGGACTGACTGAGCCGCGCAAAAAAAGGGCCGGGGTGCGAACCCCGGCCCTTTTCTCTTGGTCCAGCCTGGGCCGGGAGGTTTGGATCGGCCCCGGCAAAGCCATGGCCTTTCGTCGGGCGGGTTCGACGGCATTGCCGCCGACCCTCCGCCCGTCCTCGGGGCGAGACCGTGGCCAGCATGGCCACGGCCCGCCCTTCGGATCAGAAATCCATACCGCCCATGCCGCCCATGCCGCCGCCGCCGCCCATCGGCATGGCGGGCTTGTCTTCCGGCAGTTCGCTGATCGCCGCTTCGGTGGTGATCAACAGGCCGGCAACCGACGCCGCGTCCTGAAGTGCCGTGCGAACGACCTTGGTCGGGTCGATCACGCCGCTCTCGACGAGGTTTTCATACTTGTCGGTCTGCGCGTTGAAGCCCTGGGTCGGATCGTTGCCCTCGAGCAGCTTGCCCGAGATCACCGCACCGTCATGGCCCGCATTCGCCGCAATCTGGCGAACCGGCGCGTAGAGCGCCTTGCGGACGATATCGATGCCGCGGGTCTGGTCGTCGTTGAAGCCCTTCATGCCCTCAAGGGCCTTGGTGGCATAGAGGAGCGCCGTGCCGCCGCCGGGGACGATGCCCTCTTCGACAGCTGCGCGGGTTGCGTGGAGAGCGTCGTCGACGCGATCCTTGCGCTCCTTGACCTCGACTTCGGTCGAACCGCCGACCTTGATGACTGCAACGCCGCCGGCCAGCTTGGCCAGACGCTCCTGCAGCTTTTCCTTGTCGTAATCCGACGTCGTGTGCTCGATCTGCTGACGGATCGCATCGGTGCGGCCCTTGATCGCGTCATGGTCGCCAGCACCATCGACGATGGTGGTGTTGTCCTTGTCGATCGTGACGCGCTTGGCGGTGCCGAGCATGCCGATCGTGACGCTCTCGAGCTTGATGCCGAGGTCTTCCGAGATCATCTCGCCCTTGGTCAGGATCGCGATGTCTTCGAGCATCGCCTTGCGACGATCGCCGAAGCCCGGTGCCTTGACCGCTGCGACCTTCAGGCCGCCGCGCAGCTTGTTGACGACGAGCGTGGCCAGAGCCTCACCCTCAATGTCCTCAGCGATGATGAGGAGCGGACGGCCCGACTGAACAACCGCTTCCAGGATCGGGAGCAGCGCCTGCAGGTTCGACAGCTTCTTCTCGTGGATCAGGATGTAGGGATCCGCGAGCTCGACGTTCATCTTTTCCGGGTTGGTGATGAAGTAAGGCGAGAGATAGCCACGGTCGAACTGCATGCCTTCGACGACGTCGAGCTCGAATTCGAGACCCTTGGCTTCCTCGACGGTGATGACGCCTTCCTTGCCGACCTTTTCCATCGCTTCGGCGATCTTCTCGCCGACGACGGTGTCGCCGTTTGCCGAGATGATGCCGACCTGGGCGATTTCCTTGGTGCCGGCGACGGGCTTGGAGCGCGCCTGCAGGTCCTTGACGACTTCGATGACGGCGAGGTCGATACCGCGCTTCAGGTCCATCGGGTTCATGCCGGCCGCAACCGACTTCATGCCTTCACGCACGATCGCCTGCGCCAGAACGGTCGCGGTGGTCGTGCCGTCGCCGGCGATGTCGTTGGTCTTCGAGGCCACTTCGCGCAGCATCTGCGCACCCATGTTCTCGAACTTGTCCTTGAGCTCGATTTCCTTGGCGACGGTAACGCCGTCCTTGGTGATGCGCGGTGCGCCATAGCTCTTGTCGATCACGACGTTGCGGCCCTTCGGCCCCAGCGTAACCTTCACCGCGTCGGCGAGGATGTCCACGCCGCGCAGAATGCGCTCGCGTGCGTCACGCGAAAATTTTACGTCCTTGGCTGCCATGATGGCTAATCCTTTGTTTGATTGCGTTCCTGCGGGAGCGGGAACCCAGAATTATGGAGGGCAGAGCGTTGGGCTCGGGGCTCCTGCCTGCGCAGGAGCTCAAGAGCTTCAGCCGACGATCCCGAGGATGTCGCTTTCCTTCATGATCAACAGGTCTTCGCCGTTGATCTTGACTTCGGTGCCCGACCACTTGCCGAACAGGATTTTGTCGCCAGCCTTGACTTCGAGCGGGTGGATTTCACCGGCTTCGTTGCGCGCGCCGGTGCCGACCGAGACGACTTCGCCTTCCTGCGGCTTTTCCTTGGCGGTTTCCGGAATGATGATCCCGCCTGCGGTCTTCTCTTCTGCCTCTACGCGGCGGACGAGGACGCGGTCATGCAATGGACGAAAGGTCATGCGTGAAGTCCCTTTATATTGAACGTCTGTTAGCACTCGCATGGAGTGAGTGCCAGCACGGCGCATATGATGTCGCGACCGAGCATCGTCAACCGGTCGCGACCGCGCTCCCGCCACAAAAATAATGCGTGTTGGTCGTGCAACACGCATTTACTCGACGGACGCGTTGCCCTAGCCAAGGGCGGTATTTCCGCCAATCAAGGAGCGGCCAAGTGAAACTCGTACGGGGCGCGTGGAAGATTCTCGTCGGCATCAAGGACGGTCTTGTGCTGATCGCGATGCTGCTGTTCTTTGGCTTGCTCTTCGGCGCGCTGGCCGCGCGGCCGGGCAAGGCGGCAATCGGAAACGGGGCCTTATTGCTCAAACTCGACGGCGCAATCGTCGAGCAGCCCGCCGAGGTCGATCCGTTTGCCAGCCTCGGTGGTGGCGGCACGCCGCATCAATTCCGCCTGCGCGATGTCGTGCGCAGCCTCGATGCGGCGGGCAAGGACAGCCGCGTCAAGGCGGTCGTGCTCGATCTCGACGCGTTCGGCGGGGGCTATCCCGCAGCGCTGAACGAAGTCGCCGATGCGATCCGGCGCGTGCGCGACGGCGGCAAGCCGGTGCTGGCTTATGCGACTGCCTATACCGACAGCGGCTACCGCCTCGCCGCCAATGCCAGCGAAGTGTGGATGAGCCCGATGGGCGGCACGCTGTTCATGGGGCCGGGCGGCAGCCAGCTTTATTATAAGGGCCTGATCGACAAGCTCGGCATCAACGCGCACGTCTACCGCGTCGGCAAATACAAGTCGTTCGTCGAGCCTTATACCCGTACCGACGCCTCGCCCGAGGCCAAGGAAGAAGTGGAGAAGCTCTATCAGGTGCTGTTCGCCAATTGGCAGGCGGCCGTGGCCAAAGCGCGCCCCAAGGCCAAGGTCACGCCGTTTCTGACGACGCCGGGCGCGGTCATCACCGCCGCCAAGGGCAACATCGCGCAGGCCAATCTCGAAGCGGGCATCGTCGACAAGCTCGGCAGCCATCTCGATTTCGGAAAGCGCGTTGCCGAGCTGGCGGGCGCGGATTCGGGCAAGGCACCGGGCACCTTCAAGACCATCAAATATGACGCCTATGTCGCAGCCAACCCGCTGCCGACGAACGGTGCCAAGATCGGCGTGTTGACGATTGCGGGTGACATTATCGATGGCAAATCGAAGAGCGGCAGCGTGGGCTCCGATACGGTGTCTAAGGCGTTGCTCGATGCCCTGGCCAAGAAGGATCTGAAGGCGCTGGTCGTGCGGGTCGATTCACCGGGCGGTTCGGCGCTTGCGTCCGAAGACATGCGGCGCGCGATCCTGGAAGCCAAGGCGCAGAAGCTGCCGGTCGTCATCTCGATGGGCTCGCTGGCGGCGTCGGGCGGCTATTGGGTGTCGACGGCGGGCGACGTGATCTTCGCCGAGCCGACCACCATCACCGGTTCGATCGGCATCTTCGGCATCATCCCGACTTTCGAGAACACGCTCAAAAAGATCGGCCTCACCACCGATGGCGTGCGCACCACGCCGCTGTCCGGGCAGCCGGACATTTACGGCGGCACCAATGCCGAGACCGACACGATCTTCCAGGCGGGGATCGAGAATGGCTATCAGGAGTTCATCACGCGCGTCGCCACTGCGCGCAAGCTGACCCCGGCGCGCGTCGACGAGATCGGGCAGGGCCGCGTCTGGGATGGCGGCACGGCGCATCAGATCGGGCTGGTCGATCGTTTCGGTGGCTTGCAGGACGCGATCGACGAAGCCGCCAAGCGCGCCGGGTTGAAGGCGACCGACGTTCATGCCGAATATCTGGAGAAAAAGCCGAGCGCTTTCATGCAATTGATCGCGCAAATCCTGGATTCGAACAAGGATGACGATGCGAGCGCGGGCGATGCCTTCACGCGGATGGCGACGGAGCGGCGCGCGGTGTTCGCGCGCGCGCTGGGCGATGTGAAGCGGATCGGCACGGGGGCGGCGATCCAGGCGCGCTGCCTCGAATGCGACGGGCTGGGCGGAACGCAGCCGCAACCCGGCGATGCGACGTTGCTGACGCTCGTGCTCGCGCGGTTCGGCCTGTGAGCGTCGATCCCGCACCGCGCCCGATCGCGGTTCGCCCGGCGACGCCTGAAGATGCTGGCGTGATCGCCGAAATCTATCGGCCTTATGTGGAAGGCGGTACCGTCTCGTTCGAGTTGACCGCGCCGAATGCCGAGACGATGCGGCAGCGCATGGCGGCCTCGGGCGGGTTGTATCCGTGGCTGGTGGTGACCGAAGGCGAGGGCGGCCCTGTACGCGGCTACGCTTATGCCTCGGCCTTCCGCGACCGCCCGGCCTATCGCTACACGATCGAGACCTCGGTCTATCTGGAGACGGGGACGCAGGGGCGCGGCAATGGGCGGCATTTGTACGATGCGTTGATCGATACGCTGCGCGCGCAGGGATTTACCCAGGCGATCAGCGTGATTTCCTTGCCAAACGAGCATTCGATCCGGCTGCATGAATCGGTCGGCTTCCGCCGCGCCGGGGTGCTGCGCGAGGTCGGGTATAAGGAAGGCCGCTGGATCGATGTCGGCCTGTGGCAATGCGAACTCAACGACGCCACTCTGCCACCGATGGAACCCAAGCCGTTCAGCGCGACCGGCATGGTGTGGAATTGGTGACGGGGTAGCTTTCCCCGTCATGCCGGGCTTGTCCCGGCATCCACCGTGCCGTGCTTTCTACAGATGGTTGGGAAGGATCGACGGTGGACCCCGGCACAGGGCCGGGGTGACGGGAGGAGGCCTTTGCAGGGGGCTTTCGACAGGGGCCGCTTCACGCTAAGGCCGCATCAAATGACCGACACTTCAGACACCACGCCCGCCCGCGACGCCCAACGAGATTGGCGCGACACCGTCTTCCTGCCGAAGACCGACTTTCCGATGAAAGCCGGCCTGCCCGCCAAAGAGCCAGGGATTCTCGCGCGGTGGCAGGCGATGAACCTCTACGAGAAAACGCGGGAAGCGCGTCGGGGCCGTGAGAAGTTCATCCTGCACGACGGCCCGCCTTATGCGAATGGCGACATGCATATCGGCCATGCGCTCAACCACATCCTGAAGGACACGGTGTGCCGCACGCAGACCCTGCTCGGCAAGGATGCGCCCTATGTGCCCGGTTGGGACTGCCACGGCCTGCCGATCGAGTGGAAAGTCGAGGAGCAATATCGCGCCAAGAAGCGCAATAAGGATGAAGTTCCGGCGAACGAATTCCGCGCCGAGTGCCGCGCCTATGCGCAGCATTGGGTGGATGTGCAGCGCGAGCAGTTGAAGCGGCTCGGCATCAATGGCGATTGGGACCATCCCTATCTGACGATGGATTTTGCAGCGGAAGCGACGATCGTCAGCGAGCTGATGAAGTTCGCGGAAAGCGGCCAGCTCTATCGCGGGGCCAAGCCGGTGATGTGGTCGCCCGTCGAAAAGACCGCGCTCGCCGAGGCCGAGGTCGAATATGAGGATGTCGTGTCGACGCAGATCGACGTGGCGTTCGAGATCGTGGAAGCGCCGAACGCACCCGAACTGGTCGGCGCACATGCGGTGATCTGGACGACGACGCCGTGGACGATCCCGGTGAACCAGGCGCTGAGCTATGGGCCGGAGATCGAGTATTGGGTGGTCGTCGCAGACGTCTATCAGGAAGGTGACGTCAGCGTTGAATTTGAGATGCCGACCTGGGCTGGGCGGCAGTTCCTTGTCGCACGTGCTTTGCTGCCGCAATTCCGCAATCGACTGCAGGCGGAGCTCTCACGGCTACCCAACTCTGCTGGTCGAAGCGCCGCAGTCGAGCTCGCTCGCATGAACCCTGACGATGTCGTGCAGGGCATCGAAGTTGTTGACGATAGAAATGTCCGGGGTGAGTTTTTGCCTCGCGAATTCGGACGCGATCGACGCACCTCGGTTTATTCGGGCTCGCAGCTCGAAGGCGCCACCGCGCGCCATCCGATGCACGCGCTCGGCGGGTTCTTCGCCAAGCCGCGACCGTTCCTGCCGGGGGATTTCGTCACCACCGAGGCCGGCACCGGGCTCGTGCATATGGCGCCGGACCATGGCGAGGACGATTTCCTGCTGTGCAAGCAATACGGCATCGATCCGGTCTTCGCGGTCGATGGCGCGGGCATGTATCGCGCCGACTGGGCGTGGCTCGGTGGGCAGGGATCGGTGATCAACAAGAAGTTCGTGTCCGCCGAGGGGCCGATCTGTTCTGACCTGCGCGGCGTCGGCGCGTTGCTCGCGGCTAGCGATGATTTTGCGCACTCCTATCCGCATTCGTGGCGGTCTAAGGCGAAGGTGATTTTCCGCGCGACGCCGCAATGGTTTATTCCGATGGATCAGGAACTCCCCTCCCGCTTGCGGGAGGGGCTGGGGGAGGGCGGTGCCGCGAACGCTGCGCTCGCTGCTGATTTCCCTCCCCCAACCCCTCCCGCGGGCGGGAGGGGAGCAGAAGAGAATACGCTACGTTCCACCGCGCTCGCTGCCATCGAAGCGACGACCTGGTATCCGCCCAAGGGCCAGAACCGCATCACCGCGATGGTCGCCGGGCGGCCCGATTGGGTGATCAGCCGTCAGCGCGCCTGGGGCGTGCCGATCACGCTGTTCGTCAACCGCACGACCGGCCAGTATCTGGTCGACCCGGAGGTCAACCGCCGCATCGTCGCAGCTGTGCGCGAACAGGGCGTCGATGCGTGGAGCGAAGAGGCGGCGCAGGATCTGCTCGGGGCCGACTACACGCTCGCCGATTATGAGCGCGTCACCGACATTCTCGACGTGTGGTTCGACAGCGGCTGCACCCATGCCTTTGTGCTGGAAAGCGGGCGCTGGCCCGATCTGCAATGGCCGGCCGATCTCTATCTCGAAGGCTCCGACCAGCATCGCGGCTGGTTCCAGTCCTCGCTGATGGAAGCGTGCGGCACGCGCGGGCGCGCGCCCTATGATGCGGTGCTGACGCACGGCTTCACCATGGATGCGAAGGGCATGAAAATGTCCAAGTCGCTCGGCAACACGATCAACCCGCTCGACCTGATGAAGGAATCGGGCGCGGATATCTTGCGGTTGTGGGCGCTGTCGGTCGATTTCACCGAGGACCACCGCATCGGCAAGGAAATCCTGAACGGGGTCTCCGACCAATATCGCAAGTTGCGCAACACCTTCCGCTATTTGCTGGGGGCGCTGGAAGGGTTTGACGAGGCCGAGCGCCTGCCGGTCGCGGACATGCCCGAGCTGGAGCGCTACATGCTCCATCTGCTCGCCGAGCTGGATGCCAAGCTGCGCGCGGCGGTCGAAGTGTATGACTTCAACAGCTATGTCCGGCTGCTGACCGAATTCGCGCAGGAAGATTTGTCGGCCTTCTACTTCGATATCCGCAAGGATTCGCTCTATTGCGACGGCGTCGATGATCCCAAGCGGCGCGGCTGCCGCACGGTGTTCGACACGCTGTTCCACGCGCTGGTGCGCTATGCCGCACCCGTGCTGTGCTTCACCGCCGAGGAAGTGTGGCAGGATCGCTTCCCGAGCGAGGACGGCTCGGTGCATTTGCTCGAATGGCCGGAGGTGCCTGCAGTGGCGGACGTCGACGCGGCGCATTGGGTTGCGGTCCGCGCTTTGCGCACGCAGGTGACCGAAGCGATCGAGCCGCTGCGGCGCGAGAAGATCGTGCGCTCCAGTCTGGAGGCCGAGGTAGTAGTGCCCGAGGCAATGCTGTCGCCCGCAGCACTGGCCGAGTTGTTCATCGTCGCGAAGGTGACGACGGGTGAGGCGATCACCGTTTCCCGCACCGATTTCCACAAATGCGGCCGCTGCTGGCGGCATTTGCCCGAGGTCGCGGTGGACCGCGATCTGTGTGACCGTTGCGCGGGAGTCGTCGCATGAAGCTGCCTATCGCTGGTTTTGCCACCGCCGCCGCTCTGTTCGTGGTCGATCAGGCCGCGAAATATGGCATTACCGATGTGCTGAAGCTCAACTTTTTGAGCGATGCCTATTACGTCACCTCGTTCTTCAACCTGCGCTTCGTCGCCAATCAAGGCGTGTCGCTCGGGCTGTTGCACGCCGACACCGCTACGATGCGGTGGCTGCTGGTGGCGATGACCGGGGCGATTGCGCTCGGCGTGCTGGTGTGGTTGCTGCGGGAGAAGAACCGTGCCGACCAGATGGCGCTGGGCCTGGTGCTGGGGGGCGCTGCGGGCAATATCGTTGACCGCATCCGCTTGGGCTATGTCGTCGATTGGGCGGATTTCCATATTGGGGCGTGGCAGCCGTTTTTGGTCTTCAATGTCGCCGATGCCGCGATTACGATCGGCGTCGTGATCTTGCTCGCGCGCGCGCTTCTGGTACGGGATAAGCCGACCGGGGATTCGGGCAAAAATTCTGGGGCGGAACATGGCCCAACGGAGAACATCCATGCGTAAGTCGATTCTTCTCTCCGCGGCCAGCTTGGCGATCGTGGCGCTCGCCTCGGGCTGTGCCCATGGCCGTGGCGGGCGCGGCGGCCCCGACGAGTTCGCGGTGGCGCGTCAGGCACCGCTGGTGATCCCGCCCGATTTCTCGCTGACCCCGCCAAAGCCGGGTGCGGCGCGCGCCAACGATGTCAGCGCCAATGCGCAGGCGCTCGACGCGCTGTTCGGCGGCACGGCACAGCGTAGCCCGGGCGAGGCAGCCACCGTGGTCGCCGCCGGTGCCGATAGCGACGATCCCGGCATCCGTTCGTCGGTCGGCGATCCCGGCACGACCGTGGTCGACAAGGGCGCAACGACGCGCGACGTCGTGGCCGCCCCCGAAGGCGACGGGCAATCCGCCAAGGCCGCCACGCCGAAATAAGCGCCTGAACAGTACCAAAAAGGCCGCGTACCGGATGCCCGGTACGCGGCCTTTTTGTTGGTGCGCTGGAGCGTTTAGAAGCTTGCGGTCAGCGTGGCGACCACGCCGCTCTTGCTGACGTTCTTGGTCGCCGAGAGGAACTTGGCGTCGGTATCGACATAGGACACGCCGAGCGTCAGCACCTTGTAGGTTGCCGTGGCTCCCAATGCCCAGTCGGTATAGCCCTTCTTGCCGTTGGAATCGGTGGCAAGCCAGCTCGGACCGAAGCTATGGCCGACATGCGCGGTCAGGCCGAGCGGTGTCTTGGGGATCGCGACGGTGAAATCGTCGGCGAGATAGACGTTGTCGCGCGACTGGAGTTTGCCGCTCGCACCCTGATCGAGCGCCAGCGCCTTTTGCTTCGGGGCATAGTTGACCGTGGTCTTGGCGGTCACCGGCCCAAGCGTCGTCGAAATGTCGAAATACGGCTCGACAAAGTCGGAGCTGCTCTTGTCGCCCGCGAGCTTGGTCTTGGGATAGAAATAGTACAGGATCCCGCCATCCAGCTTGATGCCGCCGATCGTGTGGCTGTAGCCCGCGATCAGATCGATTTCCTGGTGGCCGGTGCCGGCGACGGTGACATAGTCATCGATCGAAGACCCCCAGACCGAGGCATAGAAGCCCGATTTGTGGGTGACGGTGATCGAGCCCTGGATCGCCGCGTTATTGTCGGTCTGCGAAATGCCGCGGAACCGATAATCAGTAACAACGGCCGCCGTCGCGTTGATCGTGATCGGCGGTGGTGGCGCGGTTTCCTGCGCGAAGGCAGGGGTGGCGGAAGCGGCGAGCAAGAGCGCGCCGAGCGTGGTTGTGGAGAAGCGCATCGTTTCCCTTTCGAAAATGCGACTGTCCCCGCCTGCTTCTACCGGTGCGTGCATCTGTCAGGAGCAGGAAATGCCCCCCGCGCCGCTAACCGGTAACGCAGAATAATTGACCGTTCATGCGGCACTGCACAACTCAATTTTGAGGTTTTACGACCGGTTCGGCACCGGTTGTTGTAACTCAGCAACAGTCGAGCAACGCTTCAGCAACAGGAGATGCTTTCAGCGAGACGCTGAAAATCGCTCCAGGCCCGCTGCCAGATCGGCAATCAAGTCGACCGGATCCTCCAGTCCGATCTGCAGGCGAACGATCGGGCCAGCATGAGCGCGCTTGGTTACGCTGCGATACCGTTGCGGATCGACGGGCAGGGCCAAGCTTTCGAAACCGCCCCAACTATAGCCGATCCCGAAATGCTCCAGCCCGTCGATCAGCGCCGCGCGGGCGGCTTCATTGCCGCCGTTCAGGACGAAGGAGAACAGCCCGGAGGAGCCTTTAAAGTCGCGCAGGAAGGTTTCGTGGCCGGGGCAATCGGGGAGCGCCGGATGCAGCACGGCAGCGACCTCGGGCCGCTGCTTCAGCCAATGCGCGATTTCCAGCGCGCTCGCCTGATGCTGTTTCAGCCGCACCGCCATGGTGCGCAGGCCGCGCGACGCAAGCCACGAATCGTCGGGGCTGGCGATCTGGCCGAGTTGGAAGCTGGTGTCGCGCAGCCGCGCGAAATGCCCCGGGGCGGCGGTGACCGAGCCGAGCATCACGTCGCTATGGCCGACGACGTATTTGGTGCAGGCAAGGATGGAGAGATCGATGCCGTGGGCGATTGCAGGAAAGAACAACGGCGTCGCCCAGGTATTGTCGAGCAAGGTCGTCACGCCCCGCGCCTTGGCTGCGGCGACGATTGCCGGCACGTCCTGCACCTCGAAGGTGAGGCTGCCTGGGCTTTCGAGCAGAATCGCGCGCGTATTCTCGGCGATCAAGTCGGCAATCCCACCACCGATCAGCGGATCGTAGAAGCGCGTTGAAATTCCCATCCGCTTGAGCAGGCCGGTGCCCATCGATCGGGTCGGGTCGTAGGCCGAATCGGGCAGCAGCAGCTCGTCCCCGGGCGAGAGCACCGACAACAAGGCCGCTGCGATCGCGGCGACCCCTGAGGGGTATAGGAACGTGCCCTCCGCGCC
This sequence comes from Sphingomonas sp. TF3, assembly GCF_003985085.1. Taxonomy (NCBI): domain Bacteria; kingdom Pseudomonadati; phylum Pseudomonadota; class Alphaproteobacteria; order Sphingomonadales; family Sphingomonadaceae; genus Sphingomonas; species Sphingomonas sp. TF3. Next base: position 99,924 of record NZ_RWKS01000013.1, read on the forward strand.
GGGTTCCAGTTCGTTCAGCGCGTCGGCGAGGCTCCACTGCGTCGGCGTGCCCTTGCGCCCGTAGAACAGCCGATGGTGCGTATTGCTGGTACCGGCGGCGCGGAGATCGGCAACGCTATCGTAGAGGATCGTCGAGGCGCGCCACACCGGCGTGTTGACGATCCCCTGCGTCCATTCCTTGCGCCGCCCCGCTGCTACGACACGGGTGGCATCGCCCTTCGGGCAGTCGCGATCGTCGTTCACGCCGCGCCGGTCGCCTTGGGTGTGGTGCGGTCTGCGCCCCATTCGGACCAGCTGCCGTCATAGACCGCAGCTTCATTGCCGAGCAAATGCGCGCCGAACGCCAGCGCCGAGGCGGTGATGCCCGAGCCGCACGTGGTAACGAGCGGCTTGTCGAGATCGATCCCGGCCCCTTCGAACGCGGCCTTCAGTGCGTCGCCCGTCTTCCACGTGCCGTCTTCGTTGAAGATCTGGCCGACCGGCAGATTCTTCGAGCCCGGAATATGGCCGGGATGCGTCGCCGGGCGCGGATCGGCCTCTTCGCCGGTGAAACGTGCCGCCGAGCGCGCATCGAGCACTTGCTCCGCGCCGCTTTCCACATTGGCTTTCATCTGGTCGAGCGTGCGCACGCCCTTGTCATCGGCCCAGACGGTGAAGTGACGGTGGCGCAGCTGCTCCTTGCCCGACGCGGTTTCGCGACCTTCGGCCTGCCATTTGGCCAGACCGCCATCGAGGATGGCGACATCGTGCGCGCCGAAGGTCCGCAGCATGAACCAGGCGCGTGCTGCGGTGTGGTAAGGCGAGTTGTCGTAGAGGACGATGCGGCTACCATCGCCGAGACCCAGCGACTGCATCCGGCTGGCGAATTTTTCGGCGCTCGGCAGCATCGAGGGCAGGTCGCTGGAGGTATCGGCGATTTCGGCCAGATCCATGAACACCGCGCCCGGAATGTGCGCCGCTTCATATTCGGCAGCGGCATCGCGATCACCGAAGCCGGCGAAATAGGTCGCATCGACAATGCGCAGATCGTTCGCGCCCAGCTCGTTTGCGAGCCATTCCGTCGTCACCAGCGAGTCCATGTATCGTCTCCTTGTTTTGTCCGTCCCTAGCCCGCTGCAGGCACGCCGTCGAGCCACCGGGATGACGCACGCGCCTTCTATCCCTATATCGGCCTCATGACTCCGAAACATCTTGGCCAGACCAGCGCGCTCCCGGCTTCTCCTGACGAAGCCGTGCTGGATTATGTTCCCAACCCGCGGCCGGGGCGCACGTATCTGGTGCGCTTTGCGGTGCCTGAATTCACGTCGCTTTGCCCGGTTACGGCCCAGCCCGATTTCGCGCACCTCGTCATCGATTATGCGCCTGCCGACACCATCGTCGAATCGAAATCGCTCAAGCTCTTCCTGGGCTCGTTTCGCAACCACCAGGCATTTCACGAGGATTGCACCGTCGGTATCGGCGAGCGTCTGTTCGGGGAAATGCGGCCGATATGGCTGCGAATCGGTGGATATTGGTATCCGCGCGGCGGCATTCCCATCGATGTGTTTTGGCAATCGGGCGCGCCTCCTGAGGGTTTGTGGCTGCCGCCGCAGGAGGTTCAGGGGTATCGTGGGCGCGGCTGAGCGAGCGATTCGTTCATCTCACCGCAAGGTTGATTTCGATCAGCGCAATTCCCCGCGTTGCAATGCAACATCTGTGCAACCATATTGAAACTTGGCCGTTCGTTGGAGGTATTCAAAGGGCAAGCGCCCTGATTTTTTGAGGATTGCGAGCATGATGCAACAGGCGGATGGCGTGACCCCAATCGATCACCTGGCTTTGGTGGGCAATTTCCTGCCGCGGAAATGCGGCCTTGCGACTTATACTACGGATACCTTTACGGCGCTGAAGGGCCGCTTCCCCGATCTGCAGATCGATGTCTATGCGATGGACGACCATCCTGGGCGATACGACTATCCCCCCGAAGTAACCCGCAGCATCCCCGATCAGGACCGTATGGCCTATCTCGATGCCGCACGCGCGATCGAGGCGAGCGGGGCGCAGGCGCTGTGGTTGCAGCATGAATATGGGATCTTTGGCGGCCCGGCGGGCGAACACATCCTCGCGCTGCTCGATCGTGTGTCGATCCCGGTAATCGTCACGCTCCATACCATTCTCGAAAAGCCCGATGCCGACCAGCGTCGGGTCATGGAAGGCCTGCTACGCCGCGCAGCACGTGTGATCGTGATGGCCGAGCGCGGGCGCGAAATTCTCGAGCGGGTATACGGTGCCAGCGGGCGCAACGTGGTGATGATTCCCCATGGCGTGCCGGATCGTGACTTCGTCGATCCCGAATCGTTGAAGGGGCGCTTTGGCTGGGCGGGGCGAGAGGTGGTACTGACCTTTGGCCTGTTGGCACCGGGTAAGGGCATCGAAGTCATGATCGAGGCATTGCCTGCGATCGCCGAGCAGCATCCCAATGTGCTCTATGCGGTACTGGGGGCGACGCATCCCAATTTGGTCGCGCACGAAGGTGAAAAATATCGCGACGGGCTCAAGGCTTTGGCGGCGAAATTGGGCGTCGGGCGCAATATCGAGTTCATCGACGCCTTTCTCGAACATGACGAGCTGATCGATTACCTGCAGGCGGCCGATATTTACGCGACGCCGTATCTCAACCCGGCGCAGATCACCTCCGGCACGCTGAGCTATGCAGTCGGTGTCGGCAAGGCGGTGGTTTCGACGCCTTATGTCCATGCCACCGAAATTCTCGGCGATGGTCACGGCGTGCTGGTCGATTTTGGCGACTCTGCGGCCTTTGCATGCGAGATCAACGCCCTGCTCGGCAGCGACCGCAATCGCCTGAAGCTGTCGGAACGTGCGTATGCGCGGGGCCGGACGATGATCTGGCCGCGTCTCGCCGAGGTCGCCATGCGCGAGATCGTGCAGATGGTGGCAGCCAAGCCGCAACGGTTGCAGAGCGTTGCATTGTCGCTGAGCCCGTTGGCCCCCGATTTTTCGGCGGTTGAGCGCATGAGCGATTCGACGGGCATGCTGCAGCACTCGATCTACTCCGTGCCCGATCGCCGCCATGGCTATTGCATTGACGACAACGCCCGCGCGCTCATGCTGGTCAGCCAAATGCCGACAATGGATGAAGGCGAGCGGGACAAATGGATGACGATTTACGCGTCGTTCCTGCAATATGCCTGGAATCCGGAGGCTCGACGTTTTCGGAATTTCATGAATTTCGACCGGACCTGGTGCGAGGATTTCGGGTCGGAAGATTCGAACGGCCGCACGCTGTGGGCGCTGGGCGTGACCGCGCGCGATGCGCAGCTGGCCAAGCATCGCCATTGGGCCGTGTCGATGTTCGACATGACGGCGTCGCTGTCGCTCGAACTTGGCTCGCCGCGCTCGCATGCCTTTGCCATGCTGGGCGCTGCGGCCATCCTCGATGCTTTCCCGGGCCATGCGCTGGCGCGCACCATCTTGGCGCGTTTTGGCGAGGAACTGTGCGGGCTGCTTGAAGAGGCGCGGCGTCCCGAATGGGAATGGTTCGAAATCGTGTTGGCGTATGACAACGCCCGCTTGCCCGAGGCATTGATCAGGGCAGGGCACTCGCTCGGCCGCGAAGACATGGTCAAATGCGGTTTGAGTACGCTCGATTGGATCGTCGGCAAACAGACATCGCCAGAGGGGCGCTTCCGTGCGGTGGGCAGTGAGAGTTTCGGGCGGGTCTATGCCGAGCCGTTGCAGTTCGACCAGCAGCCGCTGGAGGCGCAAGCCACGATCGACGCTTGCAGTGCCGCTTTTGACGCGTCGGGGGACCATCGCTGGGTGGCCGAGGCACAACGGGCCTATCTTTGGTATCTCGGCCAGAACGATCTCGACCTGCCGCTTGCCACCGTGCAGGACGGCGGTTGCTTCGATGGCCTCATGCCGACCGGTTTGAACCGAAATCAGGGCGCGGAGTCGATTTTGGCGCTGCAATTGTCCGGTTGCACCATTTCTGGGCTGGCAAAGCGGGCGGAAAGCGTGGCAGGACCGCGGAGCGCCGTCGCGTAGCCTCGCTCGTGACGCCGCGAAGGCGTTACGCGAGGCTTTTATACCGTGATCGATTTGTTCCAACATGCCCTGCGGCTTCATGCCGACCCGTCGCGAGTCGTGGTGCGGCCGTTCCATCTCGCGTGGGGCGGGAATGGCGGCAACCGGACGGAGCGGATCGTCAGCGCGGTGATGGCGCTCGACTCTGCCGAGACGCGCGCGCAGCTCGAACTGGTGCTCAAGGATTTCGAGGCGCGCCACTGGCAGACGCGCCGCGTGTTCATGACGCGCTATGACGAGATCGAGGATATGCTCGGCATCGACGGCAGCGAGATTGGCGATGAGAAGCGCCAGTTGATCGGTGCCTATTTCTGCCACGAATATAGCTATGCTGCCGCCGCGCTGATGAACCCGAGCGCGGTGCCGCATTTCGACCAGTCGGGCATGCCGGCCGGGTCGCAGCGCATCCTGATGAGCCTGCGCGCGGTGGGGGAGGGGCACATCTCCTCGGTCGCCTTCCGCGAAGGTATCATCACCGACGACAATCAATTGAAGCTCGCGCCCGAGCCGCCCTTCGCCACCGCGACCGATGCGGTCGGGCTGGATGAGGAAACGCTGCCCGAGGGACCGATCACGGTCTATCGCCATCGCGATTCGACGCTGTCGGGCACTGTTATCTTCCCGATCACGGCGGCGCAGTCCAAGGGGCTCGAAGATCTGCGCCTCGTCCAGTTTCATCATGACAATGGCGATGTCGAATGGCTCGGCACGTACACCGCCTATAATGGCTCGACGATCCAGTCCGAATTGCTGCGCACGCGCGATTTCCGCGCGTTCGATCTGGTGCCGATGACGGGGCCGGCCGCGCGCAACAAGGGCATGGCGCTGTTCCCGCGCAAGGTCGCCGGGCAATATATGATGATCGGGCGGCAGGACGGCGAGAATCTGTTCCTGCTCAAATCCGATACGCTGACGCATTGGGACGAGGGGCAGAAGCTGCTCGTGCCGGTGTTCCCGTGGGAACTGGTGCAGATCGGCAATTGCGGCCCGCCGATCGAGCTCGACGAAGGTTGGTTACTGCTGACCCACGGCGTCGGCGCGATGCGCAAATATGCGATCGGCGCGGTGCTGCTCGACAAACGCGATCCGTCCAAGGTCCTGGGGCGCACGCCTGAGCCGATCCTGGCGGCGGCGGACCAGGACCGCGAGGGCTATGTGCCCAACGTCGTCTACACCTGCGGCGCGATCCGGCACGGCGACACGCTGTTCGTGCCGTATGGCGTGGCGGACAGCTCGGTCGCGTTCGCGTTCATCAAGATCAGCACGCTGCTCGCGGCGATGTAAGGAGCGCAACCGACGTGAAATTCTTGTCGGTTGTGCTTTTTACAGTTGTTGTCGTTCCGCTCTGGGATTGGCTTGGCGTAACCCGCATGGGTGCCTACGCAACAAGCTTCGATTATCGATATTGGCTATTGTCAAAAGCACGATGGATAAGTGTGTTTTTGCTGGCGTTCACGGTAGCCGGAATGGGCTTTTTCGGGCAGCCTACCTCTGCCGCACCTTTGTGGCCGCTGGTTGTAATGGTCTTGGCAATTGCGAATTGGGCGTATGTCGCGGGTCGCGATGTGCTGTTGCAGAAGCGCGTTGGTTATCGCATCCCGCCCGATTACGGCGACCGCGAGACCGAATAAGCTCGTCTTTGACGCTCGCTTACCGCGAAACGGTGATGGTCCGACGGTACAACACCGCCGCAATCCCCAGGAACAGCACCGTCCCGCTGACCAGCGCCGCCGTCTCATGGCCTTTTCCGATCAGCGCGAGCGGCGCATCGCTGCCGCTGGCCCATACGATCAGCGCGAACAGCACGCCCCACAGGCTTTCGCCGACGATCAGGCCGGTTGCGGTCAGCGTGCCCATGCGCTCGGCCACTTCGGGGTTGGCGGTGGTGCGCGCCCAGCGGTCGTAGAACCAGCCGATCACCGAGCCCAGCACCGTCGGCAGGATCACCGACATCGGCAGATAGATGCCGAGCGCCACGCCGAGCGGGGGCAGGCGCAACAGCTTCAACCGCCCGAGCGCTTCGTCCAGCGCGATCAGCACGACGCCTGCCGCCACGCCATAGCCCAGCATCCGCCAATTGGCGTCACCCGACAGCACGCCCTTGGCCAGTGCCGAGATCAGCCCGGCTTGCGGCGCGGCGAGCGCATTCGGCCCGGCACCGGGCACGCCGACAAAGCCCATCCCGCTGTTGAGCACGTTCAGCACCGGCGGGATGATGAGCGAGCCGAACCCTACGCCGATCATCAAGGCGACCTGCTGCTTCCACGGCGTCGCGCCGACCAATTGGCCGGTCTTGAGGTCCTGCAGATTGTCGTTGGAAATGGTGGCGACCCCGAACACGATGCCGGTGACGATCAGCGCATAAGCGATCAGTGCGCGCGTGGTGTCGGCGCCCGGATGCTGGCCGAATAGGCCGACCAGCATCAGCGAAGACCCGATCACTGCGAGGATGCCGATGCCTGAGACGGGCGAATTGGACGCGCCGATCAGCCCCGCCATATAGCCGCACACCGCCGCGATCATCAGCCCGGCGACGAGCACGAACACCAGTGCGCCTGCGATCAGCAGCGCCGCCGAACCGACCAGCGCGCCGCCCGCGATCACGTCCCACAACAGCCAGGCGATTGGCAGCAGCGTGAGCAGCGCGACCCCTGCCACCCAGACGATCGGCAAATCCTGTTCTTCCAGCGCCAGCGTCTCGCCCTTGTCGCGCGCGGCGCTTGCCGCCAGCGCCGAGCGCACGCCGCCGATGACCGGGCCGGCGATCTTCACCAGCGTCCAGATCGCCGAAATGCCGATCAACCCCGCGCCGAAGAAGCGCACATCGCCCTTCCAGATCGTATTGACCCAGGCGGCCATGTCGCCGGGCATCGGATGCGCGGCAGTGAGCAGCGGCACCAACACGAACCAGCCCATCACCAGCCCCAGCCCCATCGCCGCGCCGACCGAAATGCCGACGAGATGGCCGACGCCGAGCAAGACGAAGGACAGGCTGCCTGCTATGCCGGTTGCGCCCGCGCCGACGCGGAAGGTGGTGGCAGCGGTATCGGTGATGATCTTGGTCTGGGTGAAGATCGCGAACCCGGCCGACGCGATGCTGTTCCAGATCAGCACGAACAGCCCGGTGCGTGCCTCGGCGGCGCCCTCGCGCGAGCCTGCGCCGATTTGCAGTACTTCGGCGGCGGCGACGCCCTCTGGATAGGGCAGGTCGGTATCGACCACGAGCGCGCGGCGTAGCGGGACCGAAAACATCACGCCCAATATGCCGCCGGTCGCGGTGATCATCGCGGTCTGGACATACGGGAAGCCGTGCCACCAACCGATCATCACCAGCCCGGGCAGAACGAAGATGATCGCCGCCAGCGTGCCCGCAGCACTCGCCACCGTCTGCACAATGTTGTTTTCGAGGATCGTCGCGCCCTTGAACAGCCGCAGCACCGCCATCGAGATGACGGCGGCCGGGATCGAGGTCGCGAAAGTCAGCCCGACCTTGAGCCCGAGATAGACATTGGCGGCGGTGAATAGCAGCGTGATCAGGCCGCCGAGCAACACACCCCGGAGAGTCAGTTCGGCGATCGGGGCGGGGCGTGTGCTGGTCATGCGCCTATCTGGCACAGCGCCGTGCCTCCGCAACAGGGAATTTTGCAACGGAACCAATCCCGTTGCGCAAACTTATTGCAATGCAGCAAAGAAGACTATGGATAATCTAAGCATACTTATTATATGGACACCATGCAGGATTCGATTGGATTTTTGATCAGCGACGTCTCGCGCCTGATGCGGCGGCGCTTTGATGAGCGGGCACGGCTGATCGGCGTGACGCGCACGCAGTGGCGCGTGCTCAAGTTTCTCCAGCGCGGCGAAGGCATCAATCAGGGCGGTTTGGCCGATTTGCTGGAGGTCGAACCGATTACCTTGTGCCGCATGATCGATCGGCTGGAGGAGGCTGGCCTGGTCGAGCGGCGGCGCGACCCGTCCGATCGACGCGCGTGGCAAATCTTCCTGACCGAGCGCGCCCGCCCTTTACTCGAAGAATTGGGGCACATTGCCGAGGTGATGCTTGGCAGCGCGCTGGAGGGCGTTTCTCCGGCCGAACACGATGCGGTGATGGCCACGCTCCAGCGCATCCACAGCAACCTTTCTTCCCCGGATAAAACCAATGAGGTCGCCAATGGCTGACGCAGACCCCAAGATCGACCGTAGCGCAGCGGCCGACACCGTGGTGATCTCACCGCCGCCCGGCACGATGATCGAAACGCCGGTCAAGCGGCGTGCCTGGTTGCGACCCTTGCTGATGGTCAGCGTACCGTTGCTGCTGATCGCGATCGCGGGCTATTTCTGGCTTACGGCGGGACGCTTCGTGTCGACCGACAACGCCTATATCCAGCAGGACAAGGTCTCGGTCTCGTCCGACGTCGGGGGGCGCATCGTCCAGATCAACGCGCGCGAGAACCAGCCGGTCAAGGCGGGCGACCTGCTGTTCCAGATCGATCCAGATCCGTATCGCATCGCTTTGGCGCAGGCCAATGCCGCGATTGCGACGGCGCGCGTGCAAGTGAGCACGCTGGCGACCGACAGTGGCGGTGCTGCCGCCGATATTTCCAGCGCCAGGGCCGATATCGCACTCGCCCAGGCGACCTATGATCGCCAGGCCGCACTGATGAAGCAGGGCTTCACCACGCGCGCCAGCTTCGATGCGGCGGCGCAGCAAGTCGCGGCGGCGAAGGCGCGGCTGGCGACCGCCAATGCCAGTGCGGCCAAGGCGCGCACGCAAGTTGGCAGCGGCACCGATGGATCGGGCGTGCCCGCTGCGGTCCAGGCAGCAACGGTCCAGCGCGACAAGGCTGCGCTCGATCTGCGGCGCACCTCGGTCTACGCACCGGTGTCGGGCACGATCAGCCAGTCGGATCGGCTTCAGGTCGGCCAGATGATGATCGTCGGTCTGCCTGCGGTCAGCATCGTGTCGAACCACCCAGCGTGGATCGAGGCCAATTTCAAGGAAACCGAACTCAACAAGATGTGCGTCGGGCAACCCGCCGAGGTCGAGTTCGATGCCTATAATGGCCTGAAACTGAAGGGCCATGTTCAGTCGATCGGTGCCGGCACCGGCTCTGAATTCTCGGTGCTTCCGGCGCAGAATGCGACGGGCAATTGGGTCAAGGTGACGCAGCGCGTGCCGGTGCGCATCGCGATCGACCAGGCGAGCAAACGGCCGCTGATCGCTGGGCTCAGCGCCAACGTCACCGTGGATGTGCGCAGTGGCCACTGCTAATCCCGATGCGGGCGAGGCCGACCGCCTCGCCCGCATCCCCTCGACGGAGGAGGCGGTGCCGCTCGAGGAGCGCGCCGCGCTCCACACCAGCAATCGTCCGCTGCTGACGATCGGCGTGATGGCGGCGACGATCATGCAGATCCTCGATTCGACCATCGCCAATGTGGCCCTGCCGCACATGCAGGCCTCGCTCAGCGCCACGTCCGACACCGTCACCTGGGTGCTGACCAGCTATATCGTCGCCTCGGCGGTCGCGATTCCGCTGACCGGCTGGCTCGCCGACCGGATCGGGTCGCGCAATCTGTTCCTCGGCGCGGTGGTCGGTTTCGTGATCGCTTCGATGCTGTGCGGTCTTGCCAGCAGCCTGCCCGAAATGGTGATCTTCCGCGTGCTGCAAGGTGTCGCGGCGGCGTTTATGAACCCGCTCAGCCAGACCGTGATGATGGATATCAACCCGCGTTCCAAACAGGCGGCGGCGATGTCGATCTGGGGCATGGGCATCATGGTCGGGCCGATTTTGGGGCCGGTGATCGGCGGTTGGCTGACCGACAATTACGACTGGCGCTGGTGCTTCTACGTCAATGTGCCGATCGGTATCGCTTGCTTCCTTATCCTGTGGGCGCTGTTGCCCTCGCGCGACATCACCAAGCGCGGGTTCGACATTTTCGGTTTCTCGATGCTGGCGGTGGCGATCAGCGCTTTCCAGTTGATGCTCGACCGGGGGCAGACGCAGGACTGGTTCAGCTCGTGGGAAGTGTGGACCGAGGGCATGGTCGCGCTGGCGAGCGCATGGATGTTCTTCGTCCAGTTGTTCACCGCCAGAAATCCGATGTTCGATCGGGCTCTGTTCCTCAATCGCAATCTGTTGACGGGCGTCGGCTTCATGCTGGTGCTCGGCGTACTGATGACAGCGACGCTCGCCTTGCTCCCCCCGATGCTGCAGCAGCTTTACGGCTATCCGGTGTTGACCGCAGGTATCCTGCTCATGCCACGCGGGATCGGCATTGTCGGTTCGATGTATATCGCCGGGCAGTTGATGAAGCGCCAGGTCGATCCGCGGATGATGGTCGGCACCGGACTGCTCATTGCTGCCTGGTCGCTTTATGACATGACGGGCTGGACGCTCGAAATGGGGCAGCAACCCTTCATCGTCACCGGCTTCGTGCAGGGGATCGGACTTGGGCTGGTGTTCATCCCGCTCAATATCACCGCCTTCGGGACGCTCGATCCCCGTTATCGTACCGAGGCGTCGAGCTTGATGAATCTGTCGCGCAACATTGGCGGTTCGGCGGGCATTTCGGTGGTGACTGCGTTGCTTGCCCGCAACATCCAGACCGCGCATTCCGAGATCGGTCAGCATATCCCCGATCCCGGCCTGGTGGCCAACGATCCGGTGGTGAGTTCGATCACGGGCGGAGCTACCGATACGGTGCTGGCGATGGCCGACGCGATCGTCAACAAGCAGGCAGCGATGGTCGCCTATCTCGACGACTTCAAGCTGATGATGATCCTGACGCTGGGCTCGATCCCCTTGGTGTTCCTGCTGCAACGCCCGGCGGCCCCCAAGGTCGGAGACGAACCTGTCCATGTGGCGATGGATTGAGCAGAGAATCCGTTGCGGAGGCGAGCCTTTTCGCGTCGTGGTGCGTTGGCGGGGCGATGAAGACACTTTGGTTCATTACAAATCCCAAATCGGGCACGGCCACCCCAGCCAAAGCGGAGGCGCTGGCGACGGTGTTCGCCGATCGCGGACTGGTGCTCGCCGGGCGCACCGCCTTTCCCGATGACGCCTTGCCGACACCGGAGGCGCTGGACTCGGCGGGCGTCGATACCGCGGTACTGTTCGCTGGCGACGGCACCATCAACGCCGCCGTGTGCGCGCTGGCCGAGTGGCACGGCACCATCCTGATTCTGCCGGGCGGCACCATGAACATGCTGGCGAAGCATCTTCACGGCTCCACCGATTCGGCAGCGATTGTCGCGGCCGCGGTCGAGCACGGGCGCAGGACGAGCCTGCCCTATGTCGACGTCGCCGGTCACCGCGCCTTCGTCGGCTTGATCCTGGGCCCGGCGGCCACCTGGGTGCGGGCGCGCGAGATGGTGCGCGCCGGGCGGCTGCGTGGGCTCGGCCGGGCGATGATGCACGCGTGGCAGCGAACCTTTGGCCGGGGCATCCGGCTGGAAGGCGTGCCCGCTCTAAAGCATGGCGCGCAAGCTGTGTTCGTCCGGCCGGAAGCCGATCATCTCGACATCGCCGCCATCGACGCGCGCGATTTCCGGGCGATTGCGCGGCTGGGGTGGGAATGGGTGACGGGCGATTGGGTTGCCGCCGCCGAGGTCACGCAATGCCATGTCGGGCAGTTTCGCACGCGCGGCGACAAGCCCGCGCTGGCGCTGGTTGACGGCGAGCCGATCATGCTCGAACCCGGTAGTATGGTGCGGGTGGGCATGATGCGTGAAATCTTCCTTACGACCAGGGCCGCCGCGTGACGCGGTTGTTTCACGTCAGCGATGTCCATTTCGGGCGCGAGGATGCAGCCGCAGTCGCGTGGTTCGATGCGCTGGTAAAGGCCGAAAAGCCCGATGCCGTGGTGATGACCGGCGACCTGACCATGCGCGCTCGACGGCGTGAGTTCGCGGCGGGGCTCGCCTGGTTGCAAGGGCTTGGCGTGCCGGTAACGGTCGAAGTCGGCAATCATGATTTGCCCTATTTCAATCCGATCGACCGCTTCTTCCGACCCTATCGGCGAATGACTGCGGTGGAGCGCATGGTCGAGCAACCGCTCGATCTGCCGGGCATCGCGATCATCCCGTTGGTAACGACGGCGCGGGCGCAGTGGCGGCTCAACTGGTCCAAGGGCAAGGTCAGTCGCGCGGCGCTGGAGCGGGCGCTATCGCTGATCGCGGCGGTGCCGGAGGGGCGTTTGATCTTTATCGCGTGCCATCACCCTTTGGCAGAGCCCGAAACGCGGATGTCGGCGCGCACGCATAATGGCGCGCAGGCGCTGGTTGCGCTGGCGCGGGCGGGTGCCGATGCGGTGTTGACCGGCCATGTCCACGATCCCTTCGACATCGCGCACGAGATTGAGGGACGGACGGTGCGGATGATCGGGGCGGGCACCTTGTCCGAACGAATCCGTATCACGCCCCCCTCGTTCAACGAGATCCGCATCGGCGATGGAGGGTTCGACGTCGTGCAACGCACGATGGACCTGGCCCCGGCAACCCCTTTGCTGCGCGAACGCGCGGAATAGCCTGCCAGGACCGAAAGGCGTCTTTGCGGAACGAAAAAGGGCGGCCCGTTGCCGGACCGCCCCTTCGCGACTGGGTGTGAAAAGGACTTAGCGCTTCGAGAACTGGAAGCTGCGGCGTGCCTTGGCGCGGCCGTACTTCTTGCGCTCGACCGTGCGGCTGTCGCGGGTCAGGAAGCCTGCTGCCTTGACCGGCGCGCGCAGGATCGGCTCGAACTTGGTCAGCGCCTGGCTGATGCCATGCTTGACCGCGCCGGCCTGGCCCGAAAGGCCGCCGCCCTTGACGGTGCAGACGACATCATAGGCACCTTCGCGCTCGGTCACGCCGAACGGCTGGTTGATGACGAGGCGCAGCGTCGGACGGGCGAAATACACGTCCTGGTCACGGCCGTTGATGGTGATCTTGCCCGAACCGGGCTTGATCCACACGCGGGCGACGGCGTCCTTGCGGCGGCCGGTTGCATAAGCGCGGCCCTGCTTGTCGAGGATCTGCTCGCGCAGCGGCATCGTCGGAGCAGCGGGCTCGGCAATGTGGCCGGCCATATACTCTTCGGCCTTGCGGTCCGAGGCAGCCGATTCCGCCGGAATGGCGGGGGCAGGGGTGTTGGTCAGGCCGGCGAGATCGGCGAGGGACTGGCGGTTGTCGGACATTAGTTGCCCACCTTGTTCTTGCGGTTCATGCTGCCGATGTCGAGGACTTCGGGGTTCTGGGCCTCATGCGGGTGCTCGGTGCCGGCGAAGACGCGCAGGTTGCGCAGCTGCTGACGGCCAAGCGGGCCGCGCGGGATCATCCGCTCGATCGCCTTTTCAATCACGCGCTCGGGGAAACGACCTTCGAGCACCTTGCCCGCGGTGATGCCCTTGATGCCGCCGGCATAACCGGTGTGCTTGTAATAGACCTTGTCCTTCAGCTTGTTGCCGGTGAACTTGACCTTGTCCGCGTTGATGATGATGACATTGTCACCGCAATCGACGTGCGGGGTGAAGCTCGGCTTGTGCTTGCCGCGCAGGATATTGGCGACGATCGAGGCCATGCGGCCGACGACCAGACCATCGGCATCGATGATCAGCCACTTTTTTTCCACCTCATGCGGCAACGCCGGCTTGGTGGTCTTCATCAGCGCCTTCATGGGGCTTGTGACCTTTATGTATGAACGGGTGTAAAACGACAGGTGCCGCCCCGAAGGACGGCACCGATGCACGGCCTATTGCGGCGAATAGGGGTGAAAGTCAAGCAAAGTGCGGCTTTGCTGACGGGTATCGGAATACCGCTTCAATCTCATGCTGGCGGGGTGACGGTTATGACGGTGGCGGTGCGCGTGCGGTGAAGGCTGCGACCGTCCGACGCGATCACGTCGCTGGCTTCGGTGCTTTCGACGAGCAGGCCTGAGGTGGAGTCGAACCTCCGCGTCGAGTGGGTCGTGACCGATGGCGCGGCCACCGGCCCCGCCGCAAATTTTCCTGGGCTATCGGCGAGCGACGATGCGTCGACGTTGCCGGTCGCCTCGGTTTCGATGGTGACTTGACCATTTGCGGCATGCCGCACGGTTTCGGTGCCGGACAGGGCCATCCCCGGTGCCAGGGGTGGGCGACTGGGCAGCGTCACCGCGACTTTGCCTGGCAGGCGGTCGGTCAAGTGCCCGGCGAGCAGCGGCGACACGATCGACGTCAGCATTGCGACCTTCCGCTCGGGCGGCATGGCGCGCAGCGGTGCGGCGAGCGCGGTCGACATGCCGGGACGGCGGGTGCCGATCGCCATCCGCTCGATTGCCGTAGCGATCTGCGCGATGGCGGCGTCGGCATCCTCGACACCCTCGATCGATCCATCGGGGCCGAGCGCGAAGCGCAGTTGGCGGTTGAGCAGACTTTCCGTTGCGGTCGCAAACATTTGAGCAACGCCTGCGGCATTTTGGTAATCGACCATCACCAGCGTGACGATCGCGGTGAATCCGCGGTCGGTCTGGTGAAACACGACCGTTCGCTTTGACTGAAACCGCCGCTCAACGCCGTCTGCGGAGCGCGTTTCGACCGAGTCGTAGCGGTAGGGGCGATCCTGGATGGGATGGAACGTTGCCTGTGCCGCACTTGCAATGAGCGCAACCGGGAGCAATCCCAGCCAGCGGGTCACGCGAAACGACGGCCCACGGCATGGGCGGCGGCCGTCGACGCGATCAAGGTGAGTGCAGCATTGGCCTGGTGTGCGACCGCGACGACGATCTCGACGCCGCTTAGCAACGTGGCAATTCCAAGCACGATCTGACATGCGACCAAGCCGATCAATATCGCGGCGGTGCGGGGTGCCCCCGCCCGCATCGTCCCAAGCGCGAGCGTGACGAGTCCTGCCGCCGCCACGAAGGCGAACCAGCGGTGGATAAACTGCACCACCACCGGATTGTCCACGGCATTGCGCCATAACGGATCGGTCAGCGGAGTCGCGGCGGGGAAGATTTCATCGCCCATCAAGGGCCAGCTCGAAAAGGCGTACCCCGCATCGAGCCCGGCGGTGAACGCGCCGAACAGGATCTGCCCGAACAGCAAGCCCAGCGCGATCACCGCGACTGGCCGCAAGCGCGAAGGTCGTGCGCGACCATCCTGCGCCAAAGCGCGCAGGTCGAGCGCGGTCCAGACGGTGCCGGCGAGCAAGGTGAGCGCGGTGACGAGATGAACCGCCAGGCGGACATGGCTGACGTCGGTGCGCTTGACGAGGCCGGACGACACCATCCACCAGCCGATCGCGCCCTGGAAAGCGACCAGGGCGACCAGCGCGAACAACCGCGGCACATAGCCGCGCGGCACGCGTCCGCGCACCCAGAACCACAGCAATGGCAGCAAATAGGCCGCGCCGACCACGCGCCCGAGCAAGCGATGCAGATATTCCCAGAAGAAGATCGCCTGGAACCCGGCCATCGACATGCCGCGATGGAGCTGCTGATATTCGGGGATTTTCTTGTAGTTATCGAACTCCGCCTGCCATTGTGCGGCATTGAGCGGCGGGATGACGCCGCTGATCGGTTTCCACTGCGTAATCGACAGGCCGGATTCGGTGAGGCGGGTAATGCCGCCGATCACGACCATCGCGACGACGAGCGCGGCGACGCCAAAGAGCCAGTTGGACAGGGTGCGCGGGCGGACCTGTTGCGGGAGCGAGGACGCTTGAAGCATGCGTCTGCCTTACGCGCCCGTCATCCGCGCGTCGATTGCGGAATAACGCTTCTTCCAAAAAATCCCCGCCGAAAATTCTCTGGGATGATATGTTGTAACTTGACGGGTGGCGTGCCACATAGCGCAGCAAGATGACGACTCTGACCCTTTCTCCCGCCGTACGGTGGATCGAACAGCGCTTCGACAATATGGCGATCGGCCTGTCGGGGCTGTGCGTGGTGCATTGCATTGCGAGTTCGGTGTTCATCGCGCTCGCCTCGACGGCGGGCGGGCTGCTGCTCAACCCGTTGTTCCATGAGGCGGGCCTGACGATCGCGATCGGCTTTGGCGTGCTGGCGCTGGGGCGTGGTATCTTTACGCATGGCTATATGATCCCGGCAGTGGTCGGTTCGGCCGGGCTTGGCACGATGGCCGGCGCAATTTCGCTGCCGCATGACGGGTCGGGCATGGAGACGGTGTGGACGCTGATCGGCGTCGCCATTCTCGCGCTCGGCCATGATCTGAACCGGCGCGCGGCCAACTGACCGGCTGAGTCGCGCCGTTGCGGCTTGGGTCGACAACGCTTATCTGACCCGCATGGCAACGCATCACCATACCGAACCGCAGGGCGCGGATCTTGCCGTCGCGGCGCAGGCGACGCTCGAACGCTCGGGCGAGCAATGGACCGCGATGCGCGCCAACATCTTTCGCGCGCTGGCCGGGTTTGACAAGCCGGCGTCGGCCTATGACATCGCCGAGGCAGTCTCCAAGGCCGAAGGGCGCCGCGTCGCCGCGAACAGCGTGTACCGCATCCTCGATTTGTTCGTCGGCAAAAATCTGGCGCGGCGCGTGGAAAGCTCCAACGCCTATATCGCCAATGCCCACCCCGGCTGCCTGCACGACTGCATCTTCCTGGTGTGCGACACATGCGGGCAGACGGTGCATCTGGATGATGACCGGATCACCAATGGCGTGCGCTCGGCGGCTGAGGCCGCCGGTTTTTCGCCGGTGCGCCCGGTGATCGAAGTGCGCGGAAAATGCGCGGATTGCGGCTGAGCGCGGTCAGGCGAGATCCTTGCCCATCCTAAGCCCCGGCACCGGCGGATCGGTGTCCGCCATGGCGGGCACGCGCTCGATTTCGCGGTAGCCGCACGCACGGTACAACGGTTCCCCGCCCAGCGTCGCCATCATTTCCAGCCGGCGAAATCCGGCAGCGCGGGCGGCGTCCTCACATAACGCCAGCACCATCCGGCCCACCCCGCGCCGGACAAAGGCAGGGTCGGTGTACATCGCCCGAATCCGCGCGGCGTCTGAGGCCGGATCGAGCACGCGCGCATCGCGGCGGATCGCGCTGGCATCGCCGCCATAGAGCGTCGCGCGGTAGCTCCAGCCGCCGCACCCGGCGAGCGCCTCGCCATCGGTCACCACGAAATAGGTCCGATCGGCGATCAATTGCGTGTCGAGCCCCATGCTCCGGCGGCTCGCGGCGATTTGGTCCGGGGTCAGGAAGGGGGCCTGCAGCGATTCGATCGCACGCTCCATCACGGCGCGGATCGCGGGAATATCGGCCTCGGTGGCGAGGCGGGGCGTCAGTTCGGACATGGCGCACTGTGATGCGCGGATGCATCGCTCGTCAAGAATCGGAGCAGCGCGATCCAGGCAATCGACAGGAACCCGCCATGGCGCTAAGTTGGGGGGATGGTTGACGCTCTACAAACGCCGTTGCTCGATACGGTCCATTATCCTGCCGATCTCCGGGCGCTTGCTCCCACCCAGCTCCGCCAGCTTGCCGACGAACTCCGCCAGGAGACGATTGCGGCGGTCGGGGTGACCGGTGGCCACCTCGGTTCCGGGCTCGGCGTGGTCGAGCTGACGGTTGCGATTCACTATGTTTTCGACACGCCCAATGACCGACTCGTGTGGGATGTCGGCCACCAATGCTACCCGCACAAGATCCTGACCGGTCGCCGCGACCGCATCCGCACGCTGCGCATGGGCGGTGGTCTGTCGGGCTTCACCAAGCGCAGCGAGAGCGAGTACGATCCGTTCGGCGCGGCGCACAGCTCGACCTCGATCTCGGCATCGCTCGGCTTTGCGGTCGCCAACAAGATTGCGGGCAAGCCCGGCAAGGGCATTGCGGTCATCGGCGACGGCGCGATGTCGGCGGGCATGGCCTATGAGGCGATGAACAATGCCGCCCAGGCGGGCAACCGCCTGGTCGTCATCCTCAACGACAATGACATGTCGATCGCGCCGCCGGTCGGCGGGCTGTCGGCCTATCTCAGCCGCATCGTGTCGAGCCGCGAGTTTCTCGGCTTCCGCGACCTGGCGCGCAAGCTTGCCAAGCGGCTGCCCAAGCCGATCGCCACCGGCATGCGCAAGACCGAGGAGTTCGCGCGCGGCATGGCGATGGGCGGCACGCTGTTCGAGGAACTGGGCTTTTATTATGTCGGCCCGATCGACGGCCACAATCTCGACCAGCTCATCCCCGTGCTCGAAAATGTCCGCGATGCCGAGGAAGGGCCGATCCTCGTCCATGTCGTGACCAAGAAGGGCAAGGGCTATGCGCCCGCAGAGGCCGCCGCCGACAAATATCACGGCGTCCAGAAGTTCGACGTCATCACCGGCGCGCAGGCCAAGGCCCCGCCGGGGCCGCCGCAGTACCAGAATGTGTTCGGCGCTCAACTGACCAAGGAAGCCGAGAGCGACCCGCTGATCTGTGCGATCACGGCAGCTATGCCCTCGGGCACCGGGCTTGACGGCTTTTCCAAGGCGCACCCGGAACGCTTCTTCGACGTCGGCATTGCCGAGCAGCACGCCGTCACCTTCGCCGCCGGCCTCGCCGCGCAGGGGATGCGGCCGTTCTGCGCGATCTATTCGACCTTCCTGCAGCGCGCTTACGATCAGGTCGTCCACGACGTGTGCATCCAGAATTTGCCGGTGCGCTTCGCGATCGATCGCGCCGGGCTGGTCGGGGCGGATGGCGCGACGCATGCCGGATCGTTCGACGTGACTTATATGGCGTCGCTGCCCAATATGGTGGTGATGGCCCCGGCCGACGAAGCCGAACTGGTGCACATGACGCACACCGCCGTGCTGCACGACAGCGGCCCGATCGCTTTGCGCTATCCGCGCGGCAACGGCACCGGCGTGGCGCTGCCCGAGGTGGCCGAGCGGCTCGAGATCGGCAAGGGCCGCATCGTCCGCCAGGGGCATAAGGTGGCGATCCTGTCGCTCGGCACGCGGCTGGGCGAGGCGTTGCGCGCGGCCGATGCGCTGGAGGCCAAGGGCCTGTCGACCACCGTCGCCGATCTGCGCTTCGCCAAGCCGCTCGACGAGGAATTGATCCGCAAGCTGCTGACCACGCATGAGGTCGCGGTGACGATCGAGGAAGCTTCGGTCGGCGGGCTCGGCGCGCATGTGCTGACCTTTGCCAGCGACGCGGGCCTGATCGATGCCGGCCTCAAGCTGCGCACGATGCGCCTGCCCGACCTGTTCCAGGACCAGGACAAGCCCGAGGTGCAATATGCCCAGGCCGGGCTCGACGCCGATGCAATCGTCGAGACGGTGCTGAAGGCGCTGCGGCACAATTCGAGCGCGGTGGTCGAGGGCGCGCGGGCCTGAGGGGGAAGGGGCTCGCCCCCTCCCCTCGATACTTGGCGCTGGTCATAAGCGGCGACCCTCGTCCCATCGAAACCCCCGCCGTTCTCGAAAGACCCGCGCATGTGCTTTTCGGCCACCGCCAGCTTTACCGCCGCCGGGGTGCTGGCCACGGTCGGCGTGGCGACATTGCGCCATGTGCGTGAGCCGCGCGCGCTGCTATTCGCTTGTGTCCCGCTGCTGTTTTCCGCGCACCAGTTTTCCGAAGGCATGGTGTGGCTCGCGCTTGAGGGGCGGCTGGGCCCCTATGCACTCGATCATGCGGTGTTCCTGTTCACGCTCTACGCAATCGGCATCCTGCCGCTGCTGATGCCAGTCGCGGTGCTGCTGATGGAGCCTCCGGGATGGCGGCGCGTTGCGATTTTGGGGACGGTTGCGGTCGGCGCGGTGGTGTTCGCTTGGGACATGTCGGGTCTTGTCGTCGCGCCGACCTGTGCCGTCATCGAGCAGCATTCGATCCGGTACACCAACCCGATCACCAGCCAATTGTGGGTGTCGCTGCTTTACATCTTGGCGACGTGTGGGGCGCTGCTGCTGTCCACCCACCGCGTGGTGCGGACCTATGGTGCGCTCAACGTGATCGGGCTGACGATCGTGCATCTGGTGAAGGGGTATGCCTTCGCCTCGGTGTGGTGCTTTTACGCCGCGGTGCTGAGCGTAGTGCTGTACCGCCAGTTCAACCGGCAGGACATCGACATCAAAACCCCCAACGGCACGACACCGGGGTTGCGGCCGTTCCTTCTGTCGTGGCTGCGCGGCTGAGGGGAGCGGTCGCGCCCCACCGTCCCTGTCGCGGGGCCTATATCTTGGTATAGTCGGCACGAATGGGGTCACCGCTATTGCGGTTGCGCGTTATGGTGGCTTCGCCCAGTCGAGAAAGGGGACGCAATGAGCACGCCCGATACACGCGCCCCGCAGATGTTTCCCGTGCTCAATGCCGCGCAGATCGCGACGGCGCGGCGCTTTGCCAGCGGCCCCGAACGCCACTTCGCGCCGGGCGAGCAAGTCTATGCGATCGGCGAACAGGATGCTCCGGCATGGCTGGTGCTGGAGGGATCGATCGACGTCGTCCGGCGCGATGGCTTGAACCATGAAGCGCCGGTTACGACTCATAATGCGGGGCAGTTTACCGGCGAGGTCAATCAACTGGCCGGGCGTGGCTCGATTGCTGCGGGTCACGCCGGGCCGAACGGCTGTGTGGCGCTGCCTTTCGATCCGGCGCATCTGCGCGCGTTGATGGTCGGGTCGGCCGATGTGGGCGAGATCGTCATGCGCGCGCTCATTCTCCGTCGCGTCGCGCTGATCGAGCAAGGCGGGGCGGGGACGATCCTGATCGGCGTGCCGAACAGCGCGGACGTCATCCGCCTCCAGGGCTTCCTGACGCGCAGCGGCTACCCCAATAAAGTGCTCGACGCGGCCGCCGATGCCGAGGGGAAGGCGCTGATCGAACGCATCGGAGTTTTGCCCGAAGACCTCCCGCTCGTGGTTTGCCCGAGCGGAGAGGTGTTGCGCAATCCGAGCAACCTGCAAGTCGCCACGTGCGTCGGCATGACACCCAAGCTCGATCCCGCGAAGATTTATGACGTGGCGATCGTCGGTGCCGGCCCGGCGGGATTGGCAGCGGCTGTCTACGCCGCATCGGAAGGCCTGTCGGTCATCGTTCTCGACGAACGTGCAATGGGCGGCCAGGCTGGCGCATCGTCGCGCATCGAGAATTATCTTGGCTTCCCCACGGGTATTTCGGGGCAGGCCTTGGCTGGTCGTGCCTTCAATCAGGCGGTGAAATTCGGCGCGGAAATCGCGGTGCCGCTGGGGGTGAAGGCGCTCGATTGCACCGCCGAGCGGATCGCGCTCGACCTGGTCGGCGGGCAGCAATTGCTGGCACGCGCAATCGTCGTCGCGTCGGGCGCGCGGTATCGACGGCCGGCAATCGCCAACCTCGCCGAGTTCGAGGGGCGGGGTATTTCCTATTGGGCCTCCCCGATCGAGGCCCGGCTTTGTGCAGGCGAAGAGGTCGCGCTGGTCGGCGGTGGCAATTCAGCCGGGCAGGCGATCGTATTTCTGGCACCCCAGGTGCGACATCTGCATCTTATTGTGCGGCGCAGCCTTTCCGAAACCATGTCGCAATATTTGATCGACCGGATCGCCGCGTTGCCGAACGTGCAGATCCATGTCGGCAGCGAGGTCGTCGCGCTGGAGGGCGATCCTGCGACCGGGCTTGAGTCGGCGGAGTTCCGAAATTTAGCCGACGGGACATCCCGTCGCCTGGCGTTGCACCACTTGTTCCTCTTCATTGGTGCCGACCCAAATACCGACTGGCTGAAAGACTGCGTCGACACCGACGACAAGGGCTTCATTGTAACGGGCGGCGGTGCCCGGTCGCTGGAAACCAGCCTGCCCGGTGTGTTTGCCATTGGCGACGTCCGCGCCGGCTCGACCAAACGCGTGGCTGCGGCGGTTGGCGAGGGGGCCGCCGTCGTCGCGCAGATTCACGCCCTTCTCGCCGAACGATCGACCACGGAGACCGTATGACATCCTGCCGTCACAGCATCACGATCAACGAAGTCACGCCCAGCGCGCGGGGGTGTGAGGAATGCCTGAAGATCGGAAGCGTCTGGCTCCACTTGCGCTTGTGCCGTTCGTGCGGACATGTCGGGTGTTGCGATCAGTCGCCGCATCGACACGCACGCGCACATTTCAATGCGACCCAGCACCCCATCATCGAAGGCTATGATCCGCCCGAGGGCTGGGGGTGGTGTTACGTCGACCAGGAGGAAATCGATTTGCCCGACCAAACGCCGCAACGGGGCCCGATTCCGCGTTATTATTGAGCGACCGAGTGAGCATGGGCAATCGCCTCGCTGGCGTCGGAACAGCGCGGTTGCGCCTCGCGCGTTTCCATTGCCCGGCGGGTTCTGCGTATTAGTCCCAATGCCGACCTCTGGCGGTGAGCGGTATCGTGGCCCCGGTATCGATACCTACGGAGGCTGGCATGAAGACCATATTGCTGCTGCTGCACGACGATGGTGGCCAGGAGGCGCGCTTGCAGGCTGCGCTGGACCTGACACGCACCTTGGAAGGGCATCTGGTATGCCTGGACGTGACGATCATGCCGACCATGGTGGTTTCCGATGCGCTGGGCGATGCGGGTTTTGGCATGTTGCTGCAGGAGGAAAGGCAGCGCGAGAGCGCCAACCGCGAGAAACTGGAGGCCCGACTCGTTCATGAGGATGTGAGCTGGGACTGGCGCGATGCAACCGGCGAAGTGGCCCCGTGCCTGCGCGATGAAACCGCGCTTGCCGATCTCATTGTCGTCAATCGCCAGTTGGAGGCTTGCCCGGTGCCCGACATGCGGGCGCTGGCGGGCGACCTGGTGGTAAAGACCCACATCCCGGTGCTGGCCGTGCCGGAGGATTTGAGTCGGCTCGATCTCGACCGGGCGCTGATCGCCTGGGATGGCTCTACCGCGTCGGCGGCAGCACTGCGGGCGGCGGTGGCGCTCCTGCGCCATGCCGAACGCGTGACGATCATCGCGATCGGCGACGAGTCCGACCGACTCCCCGCCGAAGCGGCTGCGGCCTATCTCTCTCGCTATGGCATTCACGCAGAGGTCGAACATGTCGCGCTGGACGGGGCAAAGGTCGGCGATGTGCTGTTTGAACGGGTGTCGAGCGGGCACTTCGGCTATGTGGTGATGGGCGGGTTCGGCCATCACCGTGTTGCCGAGGCCCTGTTTGGTGGAGTTACCAGGATGATGCTGACGAAAAGCCCCGTGCCGATTTTCCTGGCGCACTGAACGATCTTGGGGATGTTCTTGTTCGTCCGCTTCGCTGCGGCCCTTTCGGTCGCGGCGAGCGTCCCGGTTGCCAGCGCGACACTCCAACAACCGGTGCCGCCCGCTGCGGCGCAGGCACCGCGCTGGTCGGCCGGCGATCTTGCCGCGCTCGTCCAGGAAATCGGGCGGTCCACGCAGGAAGGGTTGAGTCCCGAGCGCTACGGCGCGACGGCGTTGCAACGCGCGATCGACCAGCGCGCGCCAGATTTGGAGGCGGAGGCCAGCCGCGCCGCACTGCTCCTCGCGCATGATTATGCGGAAGGTGCGGCATCCGCCGATGCACGCAAGGGCTGGGAGATCGCACGCGATCCGATCGACCTGGACCTGTGGCTGCGCGAGGCGCTCGCGCGGCACGATGTGGCCGGGGCGTTGCAAGCGCTGCTGCCGCGGTCGTCGGGCTATGCCGCATTGCGCGCCGCGCTGCCGGCTTGCGACACCCCGGCGCATTGCACGACATTGAAGGTCAACCTCGAACGCTGGCGCTGGTTGCCGCGCGCGCTGGGTGCCCACTACCTTTGGGCCAATCCGGCAGCGTATCGACTCGATCTGATCGAGGGGGACCGCGTCATCCAGAGCCACCGCATTATCGTTGGCAAGCCGACCACGCCGACCCCCGTGTTTGCCACGTTGGTGACCGGGGTGACCGCCAATCCGTGGTGGAATGTGCCGAGCAGCATCGTGTCGGAAAGCGTGGGTGCGATGGTGCGCAATCGTCCGGCCCAGGCCGCACGGCTTGGCTATGTCGCCACGCGCGGCGCGGGCGGTCGATTGCAAGTGCGGCAGCGACCGGGGCCGCTCAACGCGCTTGGCCAAGTCAAGATCGAGATGCCCAACGCCTATAGCATCTTCCTGCACGACACGCCGTCAAAGGGGCTGTTCGAGCAGGAGCGGCGGGCATTCTCGCACGGATGTATGCGGACCGAACACCCTGACGTGCTGGCGCGCACGCTGCTCGCACCGGAGACCGCGCGGAGCTTCGATCAATATCTGGCGCAGGGCACCAATCATACGTTTGCGCTCGATCGCCCGGTGCCCGTCTACATCGTTTATTTCACCGCAGTGGCCGATCCGGCGGCAACAAGTGGCGTGGCGTATCTTGACGACGTTTACGGCCGCGATGCCGGGCTGGCGAAAGCAGCCTGAGTCTTCCACTCCAGCGCAACGATCCACGTACTCTTCCCGATAGAGCGGATCGGCGTCGCTGTTACCCTCCAGCCGATGAAGACCTCACCGCCTATTCCAGCGCCCGCGCCGGGCGAGCAGACAGAGACACTGGCGTTTCTCTCGTCGGGTGCCGCCTTTGGTCTCGCAAGTCCGCCCCGCCGGATCGACACCCATGCTGCGATCGTGTTTCTGTGCCCTGATCGCGCGTGGAAGCTGAAGCGCGCCGTGCGCTTGCCCTATCTCGATTTCTCGACACCGGCTCTGCGCGAACGCGCACTGGCGGCGGAACTGGCACTCAACCGCCGCACCGCTCCGATGCTGTATCGTGCGCTCCATCCTGTCCGGCGCGGCAAAACGGGGCAGCTGTCGATCGGCGGGGCGGGCGAGACGGTCGACTGGCTGCTCGAAATGATGCGGTTTCCCGACGGCGCATTGCTCGACGAGATGGCGGCGACGGCAGAGATCGACGATGCGCTGCTGCTGCGGCTGGCGGATCGCGTTCAACGCTTCCACGCCACGGAACCGATCGTCCGGACCGCGACAGCGGCAGAAGGCTTTCGCACCGTCGTCGACGCGGCGCTGGATCGCCTGGGCGAGTTTCCGACGATCCTCGATGAAGCGCAGGTCGCCCGGCTGGGTGCCGATCTGTGGAGACGGGTGGAGGAACTCGCGCCGCTGCTCGACGCGCGCGCAGTGGCGGGGCGGGTGCGGCATGTCCATGGCGATTTGCACCTCGCCAATATCGCGGTGATCGATGGTGAGCCGACGTTATTCGACTGTCTCGAATTTGATGCCGAACTCGCCACCACCGACGTCCTTTACGATCTCGCCTTTCTGTTGATGGATTTGTGGCACCGCGGGCTGCGGCGCGCGGCGAACATCGTGTTCAACCGCTACGTCGACCTTTCGCCGGAGGATGAAGGGGGCGTTGCACTGCTGCCCGTTTTCCTGGCGACGCGCGCGGTTATTCGCGCGCATGTCGCCGCGACTCGCAGCACGCAGGCTGGCCGGGATAGCGCGCAGGACCGTGACGCGCGTGGCTATCTTGCCTTGGCGACGGAGTTGATCGCGCCGGTGCCGCCTTCGCTGGTCGCGATCGGAGGATTGTCGGGGACTGGAAAGTCGAGTGTCGCGCGCGGTCTAGGTGGAGAGATCGGTCGCGCACCGGGCGCCCGTATCCTGCGCACCGACGTGCTGCGAAAGCGCAGTGCGGGCGTCATGCCTGAAATGGGGTTGCCGCCCGCTTATTATGGACCCGATACGACGGAGCAGGTCTATCGTCTGCTCGATCGGCTGGCCGCTGCGGCGTTGGCGCAGGGGAGTGCGGTCATCGTCGATGCAACCTTTGCCTCGCGCGATCAGCGCAATGCGATCGAGATCGTGGGAAGACGCGGTCGCGTGGCTTTTACCGGTATCTGGCTGGAGACCGATCTCCACCACCGCCTGGCGCGGGTCGTGGGACGGCTGCATGATGCCTCGGACGCAAATGCGGCGGTCGTTCGCGGGCAAGCGGCGAAGGCCGTTGGACCGCTCGGCGACTGGCACCGTGTTGCGGCAGATGGCGCGCTCGATGACGTCTTGCGCGCCGTGCGCGCGTTGGTGCGCAGCGCCTGATGACAGATGCTGCGGCCTATACCTGCTTGTTGGCTGTCCGGCGGCGCGGATGGCCGACTGCGACGCCGCCGGACAGCCGTGCGACCCACGGGTAGCGCTGGGCAACCTCCTCGGTATAGCCGAGGTTGAACACGGTCGGGCTTTTCGTGGGTCGGTCGGCGCGCGAATAGAGCGTGCCGAACAGGCGATCCCACAGGAAATTGGTGATGCCGAAATTGCCATCCTCATCGTGGAAATGATGTTCGACGTGACGTACCTTCATCGTCGCCAGCCATTTGATCCGCGGCTTGTAGGCGAGATGCTGGATGCAGTGGAAAAATTCGTAGAAGCAGGTGCAGAGCAGTCCGGTTGCGAACCCCGCTGCCGCGCCGCCGATCCCGCCGATCAGATAGCCGGGCAGGGCGGCAACCACGAGCAGCGTCGGCAGCGTGGTGTAGAGCGCGCCAAACAGCACCTCGAGATGATTGGGGTCGACATGATGGTCGTAGTGGATCCGCTTCCAGGTGGAGGCCAGAAACGGCACCTTGAACATCCAGTGGCAATGCAGCACCCAGCGGTGCAGCACGTACCAGATCAGCGGATAGGCAAACAGGATCAGTGCGACCGTCGCGACCGTCGGCAATGGTGCGGCGGGGTGCCACACGAACAGGCCGATCGAAAGCGCGGTCAGCGCCAGATAGGCGACGATGGTGTAATGCTGGAAATAGGCGACCACCAATTCGCGGAAGGTCATCCGGTCCAGATAATGCGACCGTGTCCAGAAGGTGCCGTTTTGGCCCGTGCGTGCGGTGTTCACTCGATGTCTGCCCGATCGTTCCGATTGGGGCGAGCGATAGCGGTGGGGCAGGCGGCGGCGTTTGACCGCCATCAAATCGGCGATGGCCGCCGCCTCTAGGTAAAAATCCCAATATTCTAATGGGGTGGGGTGGCCGATCTGTGCGCCGTCGCGGGCCGACACTTCCGGCGATCAGAGGATATTCCATGCCATTCGCAACGACCAATCCGTTTACGGGTGAAACCCTCAAGACCTTCCCGACTGCAACCGACGCCCAGGTGGTCGAAGCGATTGGCGCGGCGCACCAGGCGTTTCGGTCCTGGCGCGAGACGAGTTTTGCCGAACGCGCGCGGATCATGACCAATGCGGCGGCGATCCTGCGGCGCGACAGTGCGTCGCTGGCCGCGATCCTGACGCTGGAAATGGGCAAATTGCTGAGCGAGGCGAAGGCTGAGGTCGAATTGTCCGCCGCGATTTTCGACTATTATGCCCGCCATGCCGAAGCCTTGTTGCAGCCCGAGCGGCTCCCCGTTGCCGACCCGGCCGAGGGCGAGGCGATGCTGGTGTACGAGCCGCTGGGCGTGTTGCTGTGCGTCGAGCCGTGGAATTTCCCTTACTATCAGATCGCGCGCATCATCGCGCCGCAGCTTTCGGCGGGCAACACGATGCTGCTGAAACACGCCTCCAACGTGCCGCAGAGCGCCGCCGCTTTCGAAGCGTTGATGCTCGAGGCCGGGCTGCCCAAGGGCGCGTTCATCAACCTGTATGTCGACCATAAGCAAATCGAGCTGATCCTGAACGACCCGCGCGTGCAGGGCGTGGCGCTGACCGGCTCGGAAGCCGCTGGCGCAAGCGTGGCGGCCGCAGCGGGCAAGGCGCTGAAGAAGTCGACGATGGAATTGGGCGGGGCCGATGCCTTTGTCGTGCTGGCCGATGCCGATCTGGAAAAGACGACGAAATGGGCGGTGTTCGGTCGCCACTGGAATGGCGGGCAAGTGTGCGTGTCGTCCAAGCGCATGATTATCGTCGATCCGGTCTATGATGCCTTTCTGGAGGGCTACACCAAGGGTGTCGCCGCGTTGCGCATGGGCGATCCGTTCGATCCCGAAACCACGCTTGCCCCCCTGTCGTCGCAGAGTGCTGCGGATGACCTGAAGGCGATGATCCGCAAGGCGGTCGAACATGGGGCCACCGCTACGGAAGTCGGGCCGGAAGCGCCCAATCACGGTGCGTTCGTGCGACCGACGATCCTGACCGACATCGGTGAGGACAATCCGGCGCGCTATTGGGAGTTCTTCGGTCCGGTCTCGATGCTGTTCCGGGCGAAGGACGAGGCGGATGCGATCCGCATCGCCAACGATTCGCCGTTCGGTCTGGGCGGTTCGGTGTTCACTGGCGACCCGGCGCATGGCGCGGAGGTCGCCAAGAAGATCTCGACCGGCATGGTGTTCGTCAACCATCCGACAATGGTCAAGGCCGACCTGCCCTTCGGTGGCGTCCGCCGCTCGGGTTATGGGCGCGAGCTGCTCGGCCTCGGTCTCAAGGAATTCGTCAATCACAAGCTGATCGACGTCGTCGATATCGACGCCCCGTTCTGATGCCCCCCTAGAGTTCCCCCGAAAAGGAAGCAGATCATGCAAAAGACCATGAAAGCCGCCGTTGTCCGCGAATTCGGCAAGCCGCTGGTGATCGAGGAGGTCACGGTGCCGATGCCGGGGCCGGGCCAGATCCTCGTCAAGATCGCGGCGACGGGTGTGTGCCATACCGATCTTCATGCTGCCGAGGGCGACTGGCCGGTCAAGCCCAACCCGCCCTTCATTCCGGGGCATGAGGGCGTCGGCCACGTCGTCGCGGTTGGCAGCGGCGTCACCCATGTCAAGGAAGGCGACCGCGTCGGCGTGCCATGGCTGTACAGCGCGTGCGGGCATTGCGTGCATTGCCTGGGCGGCTGGGAAACGCTGTGCGAGACGCAGCAGAATACCGGCTATTCGGTCAATGGCAGCTTTGCCGAATATGTGCTGGCCGACCCCAATTATGTCGGCCATCTCCCCGACAATATCGGGTTCGTCGATATCTCGCCCGTGCTATGCGCCGGGGTGACGGTTTATAAGGGCCTGAAGGTCACCGATACCAAGCCGGGCGATTGGGTGGCGATTTCGGGCATTGGCGGGCTCGGCCATATGGCGGTGCAATATGCCAAGGCGATGGGGCTGAACGTCGTCGCGGTCGATATTGACGACGCCAAGCTGAAGCTGGCCGAGGAATTGGGGGCGAGCTTGACGGTCAATGCCCGTAACGTCGATCCGGCCGCCTTCATCAAGAAGGAGATTGGCGGCGCGCAGGGCGTGCTGGTCACCGCCGTCAGCCCGATCGCGTTCAAACAGGCGATGGGCATGGTGCGGCGCGGTGGCACGGTGTCGCTCAACGGCTTGCCGCCGGGCGAATTTCCAATGTCGATTTTCGACACGGTGCTCAATGGCATCACCGTGCGCGGGTCGATCGTGGGGACGCGGCTCGATCTCCAGGAATCGCTCGATTTCGCCGCAGCGGGCAAGGTGCGGGCAACGGTGACGACCGACACGCTGGAGAACATCAACGATGTGTTCGGCCGGATGCACCGCGGCGAGATCGAGGGCCGCGTGGTGATCGATTTCGAAAATCCTCCGGTCGCGGCGAATGCGACGGCTGCGGCCGCCCTGGTGTCAGCGGCCTGACACGCGGTTCAGTCGATGGATCATGGACGAGGCCGGGCCTATGCCCGGCCTCGTTTGATTCGTGCGGCTGCGCGGCC
>NZ_RWKS01000014.1:0-126932 GCF_003985085.1 Sphingomonas sp. TF3
GAACGAACCTTCTGCACAACAATGTCAGGACCTATTTCGGTGCGTATAATGCATTGCCAGTCGGCGCGCGCCAGCAGGCACGCGTGATTCAGGCGGGTGCCCGGTTCCGCTTCTGATCATTGGCTTCTATGGTTGCTGGGAAGGACCGCGACGCAAGTCGCGGTCCTTTTCGTATGGGCGGCGCGTGCGCGACCGGCGTGGAAACAGACCATGTATCGGCGGAGCGAAATCGCGGCCAATGCACGTTGACGGGGTCTGAAGTGCGCGCGTCAAAATGCCGGCGGGGCAGGGGCCCCGCCGGCATTTGCGTTCCTCTTGTCCGGACTCAGTGCGGCGTGAGCGTTACGGTCGTCTGACCGGCAGAGAGGGGAATGGTCCGGCCGCCGCGTGTATCGGTGCCCGCGTCGGTGGTATAAGCCCGGCCGCCCTTTGTGGTCGTTTCGACGAACAGGCGTGCTGCGGGGGTGGCGGCAGTGGCGGGGTCGAGCGTCAGCGTGATCGTACCGGTCTTGGGCGTATAGCGCGCGGTGGCGATCTTGCCGGCCTCGAGCGTGATCCACGTCCCCGCAGGCGCGACGAACAGGCGTGCGCGCGCGCCATCCTTCGGCACGACGCTGACCGAGTCCGCCGCCTTGGTAAGATTGCCGCCATAGGCCAGCCAACCGAAGGTCGGATCCTCGACCAGATAGGTCGCGGCGGCATAAGCGTGGCCGAAAAAGCCCATGCCATAGTCGCCGGTATAGGGGTCCCATCCCATCCGGTCGGGCCAGCTATGGAAGGCGGCCGACCCGAAGCCGTCGCGATCGATATTGGTGATCCCGCCCATCATGCCGCCATAAGCGACGCGCAGCAGGTGCGTGTCGGCAGGGTTGGCGCGATAGGCATCGAACAGCGGGACGGCGTTGAGCGCCGAGCCATAATGGTGGATTTGCCGCTCGATCCGCGGATATTTGCCGCCGTAGAGGAAATCCCAATAGCGGCGCGCATTGCCGTTATAGCCCCAGCTCGGGATTGTCGGGTCATAGCCGAGGATCGCCTCGCGCGTGGTGTCCGCCTGCGGCTGGTAACCGAAATAGCGCATCCAGGCATAGACTTCGGGCTGGCCGGTCGAATCCCACGCCATTTCGCTGCCAAAGGGGTATTGCAGTGTCTTCCAATGGTCGGCGCGGCCCTTCATCAGCGCTTCCATGTTGGTCGCTTCAGCCGTCATCCCCTCGCGCTTCAGGTCCTTCAGGATGTCGACGAACACGTCGCCCTCCATCAACCCGAACTGCGTGTAATACGGCGCGTCGCGCATCATCGCGGTGACGGTGGTGTAGGCATGGTCTAGATACCAGCGCCAGTCGTGCCGCGTGACCAGCCCGGGATGGTTGCGCGCGAGGCGGTAGAGCACCCAATGCCCGATCGCGACGTGCGGATAGTTATAGGCGCGGCCGAGATCGTCGGCGTCCTTGTGCGACCACGAGGTCCAGTTCCGCCAATTCTCGGTTGGGTCGTAATAGCCGGGATGTTCCTTGGGATCGTAATAGAAGATGCTCTTCTTGACCGCACCGGCATGGTCGCCGCTGGCAATTTGCAGCGTGCCGACAACGGTTTCGTCGACCAGCGCCTCGAGCTTGGCGACCTCGGCCGCATCGGGGTTGTCGAGCTGCTTCATCATCGCCGCGACCCAGCTACCGGCACCGCCTTCGTCGCTCATCCCCGAAATCCACACGCGCGGTTCCTGCGTCAGGATCTTGCCCGCTTCCTTGTCGTAGGACAGGATCGCGGGGGCGCGGTGGAACGGGTCGGTCTTGTCGTCATACCATTGCTTGGTGGTGGTGAAGTGGCCGATGTCGGCCATCACCTGATCGAGCGGCTTGGTGATATCGTAGCTGATCGTCTGCACCATGCCATCCGCATAGGTGATGCTGAGCCGCGCCGGACCCCAGCCACGCGCCTGCACGTCATAGCGCGCCCAGCCTTTGGCAGCCGCAGTCGGCGTGGCGATCAGCGCACCTGCCGGGAAGGATTCGATCCTGGCGACCTTGCTGCCATATTTCAGGAAGAGCGCGGCGGTGAGATCGGTCGGCACGACATAGCCGGGAATGCCGACCGCGACCGGGCGGTGCTGCGCGGCGAGCGTGGTCTCGATGCCGCGAATATCGGGCGACTGCACGAAGCGCACGCCGACATCGCGGCGTTCGCCGGGGGCGAGCGTGATGCTGGTGGGCGCGTTCCATTGCGGCCCGGCCTTGCTCCATTCCTTGTCGGCATAGCCCTTTGACGCGATCGTCCAGTCGTAAAACCCTTCCGAGGTCTGGCTACGCGGGCTCTTCTCGGTGAAGGTCGTGCCCCTGGGCGCGGCGCGGTCCTGCGGGAGCGGGACATAGGCTTCGAGCGGGCTGTGCCCCTCGGGCAGGACGAGCAAGGCAGGGCCCTTGCCGCTCAGCCGGGTCACCTGGAGATAGCCTGCATCGCGCCCGATATAGGGATCGACGAAGCTCGCCTCGGCATGCGCCTGCTCAAGCGTGCGGTCATCGATGATGTTGTCGAACACCATGGGCATACCAAGCACGCCGATTTCGACCGGGGTCGGCGACGTGTTGACCAGCGTGAAGCGCAGCACGGGTGAACCGCCGACGTTGAGCCAGCGGCGTTCGACCCGCAGCGGCAGGCCGTCGCCAAGCGAGGCGGTGATGTCGGCGGCGGCGAGCGTCGTGGCGTTGGTCGGCAATAGCGTGATCGCCTTGCGCCGATGCGCCGAGGCATAGTCGCGCCATTCCCCGCCAGGGGTGCGTAGCCGCAGGTTTATGTCGCCGACATGATTGTAGCCGTCGCCTTGCCGTTCCGGCTCGCGCTTGCCCGGGACGAAATCAAAGGTCGGATCGGCGAGCGGTGAGAGGCCGGCAAGGGTCTGCGTGTCGTTGCGCAGAAGCAGTTGCAGATTGGCGACACGCACCGCCGTGGTGGCGATCGGCTGGTAGACCGGCTTGGGCGGTTGGGCGTCCTGCGCCATGACGCCGAGCGGAGTCGCGATCGCCAACGCCAGGAGCGAGACACGCAGCATGCGGGGAGGGAGCATCGAGTTTCTCACTGTTTGGCGGCGGCGGGCGCTGCTGGATGGGGGCTCTGGTCTTCGAACGCGGCGTCGGCGGGCGGTGCCTCGTCAAGGAGGTTGCGGACGAAATAGTCGCGGAACTTGCGCCAGAAGAACGGCTGGGCGACGCGGTGCGTGGTGTTGGGCAGCACCACCATGTCGAAGTTGCGATGCGCCTGGATCAGCGCGTTGCCGAGCCGGAAACTCTCGGTAATCGGCACATTGTCGTCGATATCGCCGTGGATCAGCAACAATTTGCCCTTGAGGTTGCCCGCGACCGACATGTTGGAGTTGCGATCCCACACCGCCGGGTCTGGATTGCCCATCGTCACCTCGGGCCACCAGGCTTTGTCGAGCCGAAGATCGTGATTGCCCGACGATGAGACCGCCACCTTGAAGAAATCGGGCCGCCGGAGGATGAAGCGCGCCGCGTCATACCCCCCGGCCGAGCCGCCATAGACGCCGACGCGCGTCGTATCGATATAGGGATAGCGCGCCGCCATCTGGCGGATCATCGCGATATGATCGTCGAGGCCGACTTCGCCCAGATTCTGGTACGCCGGCAAGCGAAAGGCCTGACCGCGTTGCGACGTGCCGGTCGCATCGATCACCACGACGATCGCCCCGAGTTGCGCGACGCTGCCAGGCCCGTTCAGCAGCGTGTCGCCGAACGCGCTCGGCACGACGTGCATGGTCGGGCCGGTATAGACATTGTCGATGATCGGATAGCGCCGCGTCGGATCGAAATGCGCCGGGCGATAGATCATCCCATAAAGCGGCGTCTTGCCGTCGGCGGCGAGCCCCCGGAACGGCTCGGGCATGGTGAAACCGGTCGCGATGAGCGCTGACGCGTCGGCATGGCCGAGCTCGTACAGAATGTGCCCGTCGCTGGTGTCGCGCACGACGGTGCGCGTCGGGACGGTCGGGCTCGACATTGCGTCGATCACGAACCGGCCATCGTCGGAGACGCGCAGATCATGCTCAAGCGGCTCGGGCGTCAGCAGGACGGGCTGGCTGCCGTCGAGCGTCACGCGGTATAGCGCGTGATAATAGGGGTTGCGGTCGGCTTCGCGGCCGACGCCGGTGAGCAGGATCGAGCGCTTCGCGCCATCGACATAATTGACCGACGTGACCTCCCAATTGCCCTTGGTCAGGGGTATGCCGCCATTGGGATCGTCAGGACGTACCAGGTAAAGCTGTGCCCATCCGGTGCGCTCGGACACGTCAAGCTCGCCGCCCAATTCGGGGGCTGGTTGCAGAAAGCTCGATGTCACGGTGACCAGCGGCTTCATGGCTTCGCGCGCGGTGACCGTCGATGCGCCGGTGACCGGGTCGGACAAGTAGACGACGATCTGGCCGTAGCCGCGCTCGACCCATTGCGAGCGGACCTTGCCCGCCGACCAGCTCAGATCGGGATCGGCCGGATAGAGCAGCGATTCGCTCGGGACTTGGAGGGGCACGATCTTCGCCTTGCGATGCTTCACCGCATCCTCGACGTCGATCACCAGTCGGCTCGCTTGCGGCAATTTCGCCGCGCCCGCGAGCGGGTAAACGTAGGAGAAACTGCGCGGATAAAAGGCCCCTGGCGGCGTTTCCTGCGTCATCGTCAGGCGCTGCACATCGGTCGTATCGAGCCGCCAGGTGAGGATGCGCTTGCTGTCGGGCGACCACCGCACCGACACCGGCAGCACGGGATCTTCGGTGCCTTGCTTCAGGATTTCCCCCAGTTCGGCGATGCCGCGACCATAGGGTTTGTCGCGCGTGCCGTCGGTGGTGAGCGCGACGCGGCGTTGGGTCTTGAGGTCGACCGCGACCAAATTGTGATCCTCGGCCACGATGCGGAAGCGGCCGTCGGGCGAAACCGCATCGTCGCCCTTGGGCGAGTCCTTGGCGGCTTCGGTCAGCGCGCCATCCTTGAGCGTCCAGCGCTTGCCCAACGCGCCGAAACTGAGCACCCCTGTTGCCGGGTCATAGTCCGGAGCGTCCAGATAGAGGCCGCTCGGTGGGCCCGATTTGCCGGTCGCGTCGGAAACAAGCCGCGCCAGTACGGCCTCGTTGATAACCGGACGTGCCTCGCGCGTTGCGAGATCGAGGAACAGGATATCGCGGGCGTCGGTCGGGCCGCGGCGGAACAGCACGCCGTTGCCGTTATTGATGAAATGAGCGTCGAGATTCTGATCGACGATCAGCTTGCGCATGGCATCACCAAGGTAGCGGTCGGCCAGTTGGTAGCGTTGCTCGATCGTCGGCAAAGGCGCGGGATTTGCGCGTGCCGCGATCGGTGCCAGCGCTACGCCGGTCAGCAGCGCTAGGTGCACAATGCGACGCCGATGAATGCGCAGCGACGATAGACTTGGAGCAGGCACGGCGATCCCCTTTTGCGGCACGATACAGCAGGCATGTCCGCGCACGTCAATAATATTATACGGTATATGATTGGGAGGTAGGATCGGAATCATTCCGCCAATCAACCAAGGGTGTCGCGCGTTCTGCGATTGACCTCACCTTACAAATGGTCTTAATCGTATACCGTATTATAAGGGAGTGATCATGCAGGGCACGCGTCGCGAAGTGATGGCCGGAGCAAGCGCCTTGGCGCTGCTGGCTGGGCCAACCGCAGGGTTTGCTGCCCTCGCTGCGGGTTTGCCGCGCCGGGCCACGCCGTTTCCTTTGTCTGCCGTGCGCTTGCGCCCATCAGATTACGCAACTGCGGTCGAGGTCAACCGCACTTATTTGCTGCGCCTCAGCGCGGATCGGCTGCTCCACAATTTCCGTGCCTATGCCGGGCTCAAGCCCAAGGGCGAGGTCTATGGCGGCTGGGAGAGCGATACCATCGCCGGTCACACGCTTGGCCATTATATGTCGGCGCTCGTGCTGCTGCACGAACAGACGGGCGATGCGCAAGCGAAGGTACGTGCCGACTACATTGTCGATGAGCTCGCGGAGGCGCAGGCGGCGCGCGGCAACGGCTATATCGGCGCGATGCAGCGTAAGCGGAAGGACGGCACGGTCGTCGATGCGATCGAGATCTTCCCGGAGATCATCAAGGGCGATATCCGCTCGGGTGGATTCGATCTCAACGGTGCCTGGTCGCCTTTCTATACGGTGCACAAGCTGTTCGCAGGGCTGCTCGACGTGCATGCGAGCTGGGGCAATGCCAAGGCGCTCTCGGTCGCGACCGCTTTCGCCGGTTATTTCGAGCCGGTGTTCGCGGCACTCGACGACGCGCAGATGCAAACCATGCTCGGCACAGAATATGGCGGGCTTAACGAGAGTTTTGCCGAACTGTTCGCGCGGACCAAGGATCGCAAGTGGCTGGCGATCGCCGAGCGGCTGTACGACCGCAAGGTACTCGATCCGCTGACCGCCGGACAGGACAAGCTCGCCAATTTTCACGCCAACACCCAAGTGCCCAAGCTGATCGGGCTGGCGCGGATCCACGAATTGACCGGCGAACCGGCAAAGGCCGCTGCGCCGCGCTTCTTCTGGCAGGCGGTGACGCAGCATCACAGCTATGTGATCGGCGGCAATGCCGATCGCGAATATTTCTCCGAACCCGACAGCATCAGCCGCCACATTACCGAGCAGACGTGCGAGCATTGCAACACCTACAACATGCTCAAGCTGACGCGACAATTGTATAGCTGGCAGCCCGATGGCGCGCTGTTCGATTATTACGAGCGCGCGCATCTCAACCACGTGATGGCGGCGCAGGACCCCAAAACTGCGGGCTTCACCTATATGACGCCGCTGCTGACCGGGGCGGTGCGCGGATACTCGACCTCCGCCGACGACGCGTTCTGGTGCTGTGTCGGCACGGGCATGGAAAGCCATGCCAAGCATGGCGAGTCGATCTTCTGGGAAGGCGAGGGTGCCTTGCTGGTGAACCTCTACATCCCCGCCGATGCGACGTGGCGCGCGCGCGGCGCGGCGCTGACGCTCGACACGCGCTATCCGTTCGAGCCAACCTCGACGCTGACGCTCACCCAGCTCGCTCGCCCGGGTCGCTTCGCGATCGCGCTGCGCGTGCCCGGCTGGGCTGCGGGCAAAGCGTCGGTGCGCGTGAATGGCCAACCGGTCACCCCGAGCTTCGCGAGTGGCTATGCGATCGTCGAGCGGCGCTGGAAAGCGGGGGATACGGTCGCGATCACGCTGCCGCTCGAGCTGCGGATCGAGGCGGCGCCGGGCGACGACCGGACGGTCGCGATCCTGCGCGGGCCGATGGTTCTCGCCGCCGATCTCGGCACGACCGAGGGGGACTGGACCTCTCCCGATCCGGCCTTGGTCGGTGCCGACCTGCTGTCCAGCTTCCGACCGGGCACCACACCGGCGAGCTACACCACCAGCGGCGTCGTGCGGCCGGGCGACCTGAGTTTCGTGCCGTTCTACAAGCAATATGAACGGCGCAGCGCGGTGTATTTCAAACGCTTCTCCGAAGGCGAATGGAAGACCGAGCAAGCCGCGTTCGTCGCCGAGCAAGCGCGGCTCAAGGACATCGCCGCGCGGTCGGTCGACGTCGTCCATCTCGGCGAGATGCAGCCCGAGCATGATCACGGCCTGATCTCGGAGCTGTCCTTCCCGACAAGCTATCGCAACCGCAACGGGCGTGATGCGCGATCGGGCGGCTTCTTCGAATTCACGATGAAGGCAAAGCCCGGGCCGCTCGTGCTGCAGGCGACCTATTGGGGCGAGGAGCGAGGGCGCGATTTCGACATTCTGGTCGATAATGTGAAGATCGCGACCCAGCATCTTGGCGGCGACGTGCCGGGCAAGTTCATCGATATCGAATATCCGCTGCCACAGGCGCTGACCGACAAGAAAAGTGCGCTGAAGGTGCGCTTCGTACCGCACGACCGCAGTTCGGCGGGGCCGGTGTTTGGCGTGGTGCTGT
This sequence comes from Sphingomonas sp. TF3, assembly GCF_003985085.1. Lineage (NCBI taxonomy): Bacteria > Pseudomonadati > Pseudomonadota > Alphaproteobacteria > Sphingomonadales > Sphingomonadaceae > Sphingomonas > Sphingomonas sp. TF3. The sequence continues at coordinate 7,971 of NZ_RWKS01000014.1, forward strand.
TCACGGCCAAGCCCGGCACCGTCAAATGACCATCGCGACCGCGCCGGTCTCGGTGCGCATGACGCTGGCGGAGGTCCGTGCGCTCGCCCGGCGCGTGCTGCTTCAGGTCGGGCTGTCGGGCGATCACGCGCACGCTGTCGCGGAAACGATGGTGGCGGGTGAACGCGACGGCTGCACCTCGCACGGTCTGTACCGTCTGCTCGTCGCCGCCAAAAGCGTTCGTGCCGGGACAGTTGCGCCCGAGGCGATTCCGCTTCTGTCGGAGCCGGCCCGCGCGCTCGTGCGGGTCGATGGCGGCGGCGGCTTCGCCCAATTGGCCTTCGAAACGGGCCGCGCAATGCTTGTCGAAAAGGCGCAGCGTTACGGCATTGCCGCTCTGGCGCTCAATAATGTCGTGCATTTCGCCGCGCTCTGGCCCGAAATCGAATGGCTGGCAGAGAAAGGTCTCGTCGCGCTGGCCTGCACGCCGAGCCATGCCTGGGTCGCGCCTGCCGGCGGTACGCAGCCGGTGTTCGGCACCAATCCGATCGCCTTCGGCTGGCCCCGCCCCGGTCGGCTGCCGTTCGTCTTTGATCTGGCGACCAGCGCGGTGGCGCGCGGCGAAATCGAGCTGCATCGTCGTGCCGGTAAGCCGGTGCCCGACGATTGGGGGTATGACGCCGCAGGCCAGGCGACGACCGACGCCGAGGCCGTGCTCGCGGGGGCGATGCGCACCTTCGGCGGGCACAAGGGGTCGGCGCTGGCGGCGATGGTCGAGTTGATCTCCGGGCCGCTGATCGGCGACATGACCAGCGCGGAATCGCTCGCCGCCGACGGCGGCGCGGGCGGATCGCCGCTCGGCGGTGAATTGATCGTGGCGATCGACCCGGCGGGTTTTCTCGGCGATCAGATCGAGGCGCATCTCGCGCGGGCCGAAGGCGTGTTTGCGGCGATCGAGGAGCAGGGCGCGCGCTTGCCGTCGCAACGCCGCTACGCAGCGCGCGCGCAGAGCATGGCGCACGGCGTCGACATTCCGGCGGGGTTGCTCGCCGACATCGATGCCCTGGTGGCAGGAGAATGAAGATGCGGCATGGCTGGTTTCTCCTCGTGCTGCTCGGCACAGCGATGCCGACGGTGGCCGACGCGGCACCGCGCAAGACGGCGGGCCGCGCCGTTTCCGCCGACGATCGGCTGAAGGCGATCTATACCGCCGAATATGCCTGGCGGCAGAAGATGCAGGGACCCGATGAGAACAGCCCGCCCGAAACCCAGGCCCATTTGCCCGATGTGGGCCCGAAGGCTCAGGCGGCAAAACTCGCGCGCTGGACCGAGACCGAGCGCCTGCTCGCCGCGATCCCGTTCGCGCAGTTATCGACAAAGGCAAAGGTCGATTACGCGGTCTATAAGGGACAGATCGACGCGCTGCTCGCCGAACAGACCTATCGCGATTACGAAAAGCCGCTCAACTCCGACACCAGCTTCTGGGGCGACGTCGCTGAAGGAGCACGCCGCAGCTTTCACACCGAGGCCGACTACCGCGCCTATATCGCGACCCTGCGCGAGCTGCCGGGCTATTTCGACGCGCAGATCGCCAATATGCGTGCCGGTCTCAAACGCGGGTTCACGCCGCCCCAAGTGACGCTGCAGGGCCGCGACATCGGCGTGGCCCAAATCGCCGAAGCCAAGTCGCTGGCCGACAACCCGCTCTATGCGCCCTTCGCGAGCTTCCCGGCGGCGATCCCGGCAGCGACCCAGGCCGCGCTGCGCAAAGACGGCGCGGCGGCGATCACAGAGGCAGCGGTGCCGGCGCACGCCAAGCTGCTCGCTTTCCTGCGAACAGACTATATTCCGGGTGCGCGCAAGACGCTGGCGGCATACGATCTGCCCGACGGCAAGGCCTATTATCAGTCGAAGATCCGCGAGTTCGTCACGCTCGACATCAGCCCCGACGCGATTCACGCGATTGGGGTGTCCGAGGTCGCCAAGATCCACGCGCAGATGCTCGACGTGCTGCGCCAGGTGAAGTTCGATGGCGACCTGCCCGCCTTCCTGCATTACCTGCGCACCGATCCGCGCTTCTACCCCAAGACCGCGCAGGATCTGCTCAACCGCGCCGCCTGGATCGCCAAGACCTTCGACGGCAAGGCGAGCGACTGGTTCGGGCATCTGCCGCGCAGCCGTTTTGCGATCAAGCCGGTACCGGCCGACCTCGCGCCCTTCTACACCGGCGGGCGCGGCGGCCCCGGGATCTATCTGGTCAACACCTGGAACCTGCCCTCGCGGCCTTATTACCAGATGGTCGCGCTCACGCTCCATGAATCGGCACCGGGCCACGCCATGCAGATGCCGCTTGCCGCCGAAAATACCGGGTTGCCGCAATTCCGTCGCGACGCCTATCTCTCGGCGTATGGCGAGGGCTGGGCGCTGTATTGCGAGCAGCTTGGCGACGATATGGGGATGTATGACGATCCCTATGATCGCTTCGGCATGCTCAGCTACCAGATGTGGCGCGCGGCGCGATTGGTCGTCGATACCGGGATCCACACGCAGGGCTGGTCGCGCGAGCGGGCGCAGCAGTTCCTGCACGACAATACCGCACTGTCCGATCACGAAATCGAAACCGAGGTCGATCGCTACATCGCCTGGCCGGGGCAAGCGCTGAGCTATTACATGGGGGAGCTGGCGTTTCGCAAAGCGCGCGCACACGCCGAGCAGGCGCTCGGGCCCAAGTTCAATGTGCGCGCGTGGCACGACGCGATGCTTGAGCTCGGCTCGGTGCCACTCCCGGTGCTCGACGCGCGGACCGATCAACTGATCAAGGATGGCGGCAAAGGCCCCTATCCCGAAACGGAATGACGATGCGACGCTCCATCCTCGCCCTTGTCTTGCTGTCAACGACCCCGCTCGCCGCACAGGAGACGATCCACAGCAACGGCAATCCGATCCTCGCCGACGGCCGCTCGTATTCGACCGACCCGGCCCCGGTCGTGATCGGCGATAGCTTGTGGATCCTCGCCGGGCGCGACGAGGCCCCGCCGGGGGTCAATGATTTTATCATGAACGAGTGGCAGTTGCTCGCCACTAAAGACCCGGCCAAAGGCGACTGGACGCACTATCCGGCGATCACGCGGCCCGAAAGCGTGTTCAAATGGGCCGAGCCCGGGCGCGCTTATGCCGGCCAGATCGTGCCCGGACCCGATGGCAAATTCTACATGTACGCGCCGGTGTTGGAGGCGAAGAGCGATGCCCCCGACCGCTTCGCAATTGGTGTCGCGGTTGCCGACAATCCGGTCGGCCCATGGCGCGATGCGCATCCATCGGGACCGATCCTCTCGCAGCGCGTGCCTGAGCGCAACACGATCCAGAATATCGATCCGACTGTGATGATCGACGATGACGGCACGCCGTATATCTATTGGGGCACGTTCGGGCAGCTGCGCGGGATGGCACTCGCTCGCGACATGATCACGCCGACGGGCCGCGAAATCCGGGTCGACGGGCTGAAGGGCTTCTTCGAAGCGCCGTGGCTGATGAAACGCAAGGGCGTCTATTACATGCTCTACGCCGGCAACATTGCCGGACCGACGAGCGACTGCACGCCGGCGGTCTATCATGCCTGCATCGCGTACGGCACCGCGAGCTCACCGCTCGGGCCGTGGACCTATCGCGGGGTGATCCTGAAGCCGGTTTCCTCGACCACGTCGCATTCGGGCGCGGTCGAGTTCAAGGGCCAATGGTATCTTGCCTATCATACCGCCGATGCGGTCGGCGGCGGGCATTTCCGGCGCAGCGTGGCGCTCGACCGAATCGAATGGGACGATAGCGTGACCCCGGCGCGAATTCGCCCGGTCGTGCCGACGCGGTCGCCACAGCCGACGCCGGCACCGACGCGCAACGTCGCCGGTTCGGCCACGGCGTTCGCTTCGAACACCCCGGTGCCGGTGCAATATTGGATCAAGGCGCTCAACGACGGTATTCGGCGCGAGGCCCCGCTGCCGCCCGACATGTGGGGCACCTGGCGCGGTGCCGACAATCCGGCGCATCCGTGGATCGAATATCGCTGGGCCAAGCCGGTTACGCTCAATGGCTCGCGCATCTGGTTCTGGGGGGATCATCCGGCCGGGGCGGGCGAAGGCGTTGCGCCGCCTGCGCGCTGGCGGATCGACTATTGGGACGGACGCTGGAAACCGGTGCCGCAACCGAGCGGCTATGGCGTCGCGGTCGATGCGGCACAGGAGACGCGCTTCGCCACAATCACCACGCGCTGCCTGCGCGCGATCTTCGATGCTTCGCAGGCGGGCGGTGCCACCGCCGGAGTTGCGGTAACCGAATGGGAGGTGCTCGCGCCTACGCAGCAACGGCCGACCGCCGCACCTGTCGCCGCGTCGGAGCCTTGCGGCTCATGACAGCGCTTAGCCGTCGCGCTTTGCTCTGTTCGGCGGTCGCGGTGGGCGCGCTCCGCCTAGCTCCGGCGGCGTGGGCGATGGAGACACCGCAACGGCGGGTGGCGCGCACCGTCCAGGCGCGCGCGTCGCGCTTCGTCGTCGGGACCGATGCGACCGGTATAACCAGCCTGTCCGTCCGCGATGATCCTTTCCCAACCGATTATGTCTATCCCGGCGTAGCGCTTGGCACCGCGCGCATCGCGTGGCGGCACGGCGCGGGGGACTGGGAGCGCTTCGACAGCGCGCGCGCCGTGGCAGTGCGCACGGTGGAAACCGATGCGGGCAGAAAGGCGAACTATGCCATCGCCGACGCGCTGGAACTGCAGCTCGAACAGGGCCTCGAAGGCGCGGATCTGGTGTGGCGCATCACGCTGCACAATGTGTCGGCCGTGCCGGTCGAGATCGGCGATCTGATGCTGCCGCTGCCGATGAACAACATCGCCGACGCGGCGAAGGACGACGGCAACGCTGTGTTGAAGCATAGCTTCGTCTCGGGTCATGGCTCGCATCTGTTCTGGATGCGGCGCAACAGCGTCGGGCCCCATCTGCTGTTGATGCCCGAACGCGACACCCAGCTCGAATATTGGGACATGGCGGCGGCCGAGAACCATGATGACGGCTATGGCGTCTACATCCACGCCGCCGCTGCCGCTGCCGAAAGCGCCGCCAAGGGAACGCGCTGGCGCATTCCTGTGAACAACCTGATGCTGGCTCCGGGCGAGCGGCGCAGCTACGCCCTGCGCTTCAGCCTGGTCGCGGACTATGCCGCCGCGCGGGACGCGATCGCCGCTGCGGGCGGGATCGATGTTGAAGTCGTGCCCGGCATGACGGTCCCGAGCGACTTGTTCGTGATGCTGGCGTTGCGTTCGTCCGACCCGATCCACGGGATCGATGCCGAGCATCCCGCTGCAACGCAGATCGAGCCGCTCGGGGAGCGGGCGGGGCGGCAATTATACCGAGTCCGCTTTGCTCGTCTCGGCGAGAATCGCCTCACGATCCGCCACGGTGACGCGCGCTTCACGCATCTCGAATTCTTCGCGACCGAGCCGATCGAGACGCTGATCGCCAAACGCGGCGCGTTCATCGCCGCGCATCAGCACCGCGATCCGGCGAAATGGTATCATGGTCTGCTCGGCGAGTGGAACATGCAGAGCCAGACGCTGCTTGGGCCCGACACTTATGATCAGATCAAGGGCTGGCGTATCTACGAGGTGACCTGCGACGATCCGGGGCTCAGCAAGCCCGCTTTCCTCGCCGCCAAGAATGCCGAGCACCCGGTCCAGGCCGAAGTCACCGCGCTCGACGACTATATCGAGCATTTCGTGTGGGGCGGCCTGCAGCGCAGCACCGCCGAGACCTATCCCTATGCTATCTATGGCATCCCCGACTGGAAACAGAATCGCGACAGTGCCGATCCTGGCACAAAGGGGAAGCTGCACATCTGGCGGGTGTACGATTACCCGCACATCATCCTGCTTTACCTTTCGCTGTATCGCATCGCGATCGACCATCCCGGGATCGCGACGCGGCTGGATGCGAAGGCCTATCTCGAGCGCGCGCTCGGCACCGCGCGGGCGATGTTCACCATCCCGAAAACGCTGGCGAACTGGTCGGCCTATGAAACGGGCTTTTACAATGAATGCGTCCTCCCGGAGCTGATCGTCGCGCTGGACGCTGCCGGTCGATCCACGCAGGCGCAGGAGTTGCGCGACTTTTGGGAAACGAAGGTCCGCTTCTTCGTCACCGGCGAGCCGGATCTGTTCGGCTCCGAATATGCCTTCGATTCGACGGGATTCGAATCGACCCAGGCGATCGTGCGATACGCGCTCGACCATCCGGTCGCGGGCGTTTCGCGCGAAGCGGTCACGGCGTTCAGCGCTCGGCAAATGGCGGCCAATCTGTTTTGCCGTGGCTGGCTCGAACCGGCTTATTATCTGCTGGGCAGCGATTATCGCGGGTCGGGCGGCAATGCCTATACGCTCAGCTACATGGCGCAAATGGGCGGCTGGGCGGTGCTTGATCACGCGCTTGGCGATCCTGCGGATCCGCATCCTCTGCTTCGGCTCGGCTATGCGTCGTTTCTCAGCAGTTGGGCCTTGCTCAACAGCGGCACCGCGGAAACCGATTACGGCTATTGGTATCCGGGCAAGGCCAATGACGGTGCGGCGGCCGGCGGCTTTGAGCCGGCCCCGACCGGGCTGACCTGGCTCGATCAGCCGCATCATCGCGGCGCATGGTATTATGCCTGCGAAATCGATCTGGGCTTTTGCGGTGCGTTACGCAGCGCGGCGACGATCGTGGCGGATGATCCGATCTTTGGGCGGATCGCCTATGGCGGCACGGTGCGAGAGGGCGATCACGCGATCGCGGTCGTGCCGCGCGATGGCGTGCGGCGGCGGTTCCACGCGCGCTGGGCCGGCGGGACGGTCGATCTCACCTTGCACGCCGGGCGCTTTGCCGCCGATCGTGAGATCACGCTTTCGCATGACGGGCGCAGCGTCGGATTTCTTGTCGAACACGGCGCGGCATCGGTCACGCTCGATCTCGGCGCAGGACGGTGGCGGGTCGCGATCGAGGGGGCGATCGTCACGGAGGCTGGCGGCACCATCCCGCTTGCCTTGCGCGGTCCTTCGCCCGTTGCGGTTACGCTGACCCGTCTGGCCTGAACCCATGCGCCCATTCGGGCTATCCCATCGGCGCGTTCAATCGACGAAGGGACGGTCGAGCGATGGTTGGGGTTGGGTGAACCACTGCGCGCCGGTCGCGGTCACATGGAAATGATCCTCGAGCCGAATGCCGAAGCGATCGGGCACGACGATCATCGGCTCGTTCGAAAAGCACATGCCCTGCGCCAGCGGGGTCCGGTCGCCACGCACCAGATACGCGGGTTCATGGATCGACAGGCCGATGCCGTGCCCAGTGCGGTGCGGGAGGCCGGGCAAGCGATAGTCGGGCCCGAGCCCCGCGCTTTCCAGCACCGCGCGTGCCGCAGCGTCGATCGCCTCGCACGGTACGCCGGGCTCGACCGCAGCGAAGGCGGCGGCCTGTGCTTCCTGCTCCAGTGACCAGAGTACGCGCACATCGTCTTCGACCCGGCCGAAGGCGTAGGTTCGGGTGATGTCGCTGTGATAGCCATCGACTGTGCAGCCGGTGTCGATCAAGACGAGACTGTCGTCTTCGAGTTGCTGATCGCCAGGCAGACCGTGCGGGAACGCGGTCGCACGCCCGAACTGGACGGCGCAGAAGGTCGAGCCTGCCGCGCCAAGCGCGCGGTGTGCGGCGTCGATGAAGCGGATCACCTCGCTTGCTGCGATGCCGGGCCTGAGGATGCGCGCCGCGCGCCGCTGGACTTCCAGCGTCATCGCCTTCGCTTGCTGCATCAGCGCGAGTTCGGCGGCGGACTTGATCATGCGACAGCCGTCGATCGCGGCGGCACCGTCGATCAGCGTTAGACCATGCTGGCGCAGACGCTCGCCATAATGGAACGGCAACAGCGGATCGACCGCAAGCGTCGTACCGCGCGGCAGCGCGTCTGCGACCAGCGCGCTAGGGTCTTCGTCTTCCTCCCACAGCAAAGGCTCGGCAGCGACGGCGAGGCCCGCTTCGAGCGAACCCAATTCGAACGCCGGACAGATCAATCGCGGCGTCCCGTTCAGCGGCAGGAGCAAGGCGACCAGCCGCTCGGTCGGGGACCATGGCAGGCCCGTGAAATAGCGCAGGCTCGCCCCGGCGTTGACCAGCAGTGCGGTCGCGCCGGAGGCTTCGGTCAGGGCGCGGGCACGGTCGAGCCGGTCGCGCCGCTCGGCTGGTGCGATCGGCGCGGAAAGGGTCGGCCATGGTCCGAGCGTCGCCAGTTGTTCGTCCGCCGTCGATCCGCCGATCATCGTCTGCCTCCCTTGCCGCCAAACCGTTCGAGGTCGAACGGGGCCATGTCGATAAGATTCGGGTGTCCGGCGATCATCCCGGCGACGATTTCCGCCGTCACCGGGGCGAGCGTCAGCCCGAGATGCTGGTGCCCGAACGCGTAGAAAAGATTGTCGGCGCGGCGCGACCGGCCGATCGCCGGGAGATAATCGGGCAGGGTCGGACGGCTGCCCATCCAGCGCGTGAAGGGTCCGCCAATGGCAAGGCCGAGGTCGCCAACATGCTGTTCGAGCCGCTCCCATTTGCGCGGGTCGGGCGGGCCGTCGACAGTGCCGAGCTCGACAAAGCTTGCCGCCTGCACTTGCTCGCCAAAGCGCGTGACGATCATCGAGCGATCCTCGAACACGACCGGCGGGAGGTCCTGTGGCCAGCCGGCAGCGGTTCCGCGAATGTGATAGCCGCGCTCGGCGATGATCGGCGCGCGATGCCCGATCGCCGCGACGAGCGGTGCCGAGCGCACGCCTGCGGTAACGAGCACGCAGTCGGCGTCCAGGCCGGGGATCGTCGCGTGTCCGCCCTCGCGCACCAACGTCGCCTCCTGCTCGACGATCGTGCCACCCGCCGCGCAAAACGCTTCGCTCAGCACGGCGGCGAGCCTGCCTAGATCGGTGATCTGGCCGGTGCCGTGGAACTGGATGGCACCGCCAAGTGACGCCGTCGTCGCGCGTTCGAGCGTCGCGCGTTGCTCCGCTGTTGCGGTGTCAAAGCCTGCGGTGCCGGTATCCGCTTGCGCCCACGCCGCGCGCCCTGCAGCCGCGGTTGCGGCGCTTTCCCAGACGACCAGATGACCGGCTTCGCTCAGCAGATCGGGTGCGTCGATCGCCGTCACCAGGCGTCGCCAGGCGGGCAGGGCATCGGCGAGCAATCCCGCGAGCGCACGTCTGCCCGCGGCGAAGCGCTTCGGTCGGGCGGCGGCGATCATACGCGCCGCGAACGGGAGCCAATCCCCGACTGCGGCGAGCGGCAGGTCGAGCGCGCCACCGCGTGCGAACAGACGGTCCCCCGCCGAGCGCAACGTCGCGATCGAGGCAAGCGGGGCGACTTGCTCGGTTGCGATATGGCCAGCGTTGCCCCAGGATGCCGCGTCACGGCGTGTGGAGCGTTCGACGAGTGTCACTATATGCCCCCCCTGCGCGAGCCGGAGCGCACAACTGAGACCGACCACGCCCCCGCCGATCACCGCGATTTTCACTTTCGACTTTCTCCTGTTGCCCTGCAGCATTTCACTTCGTATACCGTATTCCAGATCAAACAAAAGGACGGATCACGGAAAATGGCAATCGGTTGGAGGGGTGTTTTCCCCGCTGTAACGACGCAGTTGCGTGCGGATCTGTCAATCGACCTCGCTGATACGCAGCGCGTTGTCGACGACCTGATCCGCGACGGCGTCACCGGTGTGATCGCGCTTGGCACGGTCGGTGAAAACAACTCGCTCGAATATGATGAGAAGGTCTCGGTGCTCTCGGCGATCGTCGAAGTCGTGGCCGGCCGCGTGCCCGTGCTCACCGGCGTTTCCGAATATGATACGCGCCGCGCCGTGCGTTATGCGCAGGCAGCGGAGAAGATCGGGGCCGACGGTCTCATGCTCCTGCCGCCGATGGTCTATGTGCCGCAGCCGCATGAGCTCGTCGCGCACTTCAAGGGCGTCGCGAACAACACCGCGCTGCCGATCATGCTCTACAACAACCCGCCGGCCTATCGCACCGTGATCGACAAGGCGGTGCTGGCCGAGCTGGTCGATACGCCCAATATCGTCTGCGTGAAGGAGTCCGCGCCCGATACCCGCCGCTTCACCGATTTCCGCAACCATTTCGGCGATCGCTACGTCTTGTTCGCCGGGCTGGACGACGTTGCCCTGGAAGGGCTCTACCTTGGCGCGCAGGGCTGGGTGTCCGGCCTCACCAACGCGTTCCCGAAGGAATCGGTCGAACTGGTGCGCGCGTTCGAACGGGGCGATCATGCCAAGGCGCTCGAAATCTATCGCTGGTTCATGCCGCTGCTGCATCTCGACGCCGAGCATGATCTTGTGCAATCGATCAAGCTGGCCGAAGAAGTGATGGGACGCGGGTCGGAACGCGTGCTCCCGCCGCGCTTGCCGCTGATCGGCGAACGCCGCGCAGAGGTGATCGCGATGGTCGAAAAGGCTGCGGCGACCCGTCCGACGATTGAAGTGGCCAAGGCGGCCTGAAGGTAGAACGTGCGGCACACTTTCTTCTGCATCGATGGCCACACCGCCGGGAATCCGGTTCGTCTGGTGGCGGGTGGCGCACCGTTGCTGAAAGGCGACAGCATGTCGGCGCGGCGGCAGGATTTTCTGTCGCGTTTCGACTGGATCCGCACGGGGCTGTGCTTCGAGCCGCGCGGGCACGATATGATGTCGGGCGGTTTCCTCTATCCTCCGACCAAGCCCGATGCCGATATCGGGATCCTGTTCATCGAGACATCGGGGTGCTTGCCGATGTGCGGGCATGGCACCATCGGCATGGTCACGTTCGGGCTCGAACATGGGCTGATCCAGCCCGCGACCCCTGGCGAATTGCGGATCGAGGTGCCGGCCGGGGTGATCGACGTGCGCTACACGACCGACGGCGATAAGGTGACGGCGGTGACCATCACCAACGTCCCTGCCTATGTCGCGCAGCGCGGCATCGCGGTCGATGTCGAGGGGATCGGCCCACTGACGATCGACGTCGCTTATGGCGGCAATTTCTACGCGATCATCGAGCCGCAGGGGGCCTATACCGGGCTTGATGCGCTCGGCGCGGCGCGGCTGGTCGAGCTGAGCGGGCGCATTCGCGAAGCGGTGCGCGCGCAATACGAGCCCGTCCATCCGCTCGACCCGACGATCCGCGGCGTCAGCCACATCTTGTGGGCCGACGCGCCGCTCGCCAACGACGCCGACGGTCGCAACGCGGTCTTCTATGGGGACAAGGCGATCGATCGATCGCCGTGCGGCACGGGCACCTCGGCGCGGCTGGCACACCTGGCTGCGACAGGGCGGCTGAAGGTGGGGGACCGCTTCGTACACGAAAGCTATATCGGCAGCCGCTTCATCGGTCGCGTTGAAGCGGATACCATGCTTGGCGATCTGCCGGCGATTATCCCGTCGATCGAAGGATCGGCGATCGCCACCGGATTTAATACGATCTGGATTGATCGTGCCGATCACTTCTGGGAAGGTTTCCAGGTTAAATGAGCAAACCCGCCGTTTCTCCGGAGCACGCCCGCATGAGCATCGTCGTTCGCACTTTATCGGAACGCGTATTCGAGATCGTCCGCGAGCAAATCGTCACTGGGCAGTTGCCGCACGATTTGCCGATCCGCCAGGATGCGCTGGCGGCCGAGTTGGGGGTCAGCAAGATCCCGCTGCGCGAGGCGCTGGCGCGGCTCGAGCAGGAAGGGCTGCTGACCAGCCAGGCCAATCGCGGCTATTTCGTCCAGCCGATGTCGAGCGCCCAAGCCGAGGAAATCTTCGAGCTGCGGCTAGCGGTCGAGCCGGTTGCGGCGGCGCGTGCCGCGCGCGTCGCCACCGAAGCCGACCGCCGGGCGGCGATCGAAAGCTTCGAGCGGCTCGATCAAGCTGCGGAAGGAAATCTCGCCGAGGTGGCGATCCGCAATCGCGACTTCCACACAGCCCTCGTCCGCCCGGGGGATCGTATCCTGACCACGCAGGTGGTCGAACGTCTCACGATCCTCGCCGAGCGGTATGTCATCGCGCATCTGGCACCGGCCGGCCGCGACGAACGCGCACATGTCGAGCATCGCGGGCTGCTTGATGCCTGGCTGGCGCGCGACGAAACCACTATCGAGTCGATGCTGAGCGAGCATATCGCGGCCACGCTCGACGATCTGCGCATTGAGTTTGCGGCAGCCGCCGCGACCTGATTCATCATTCCAGGAGAGGTCATGTTCGGACCACGTAAGCCGCTCGACAGCGTTACGAGTCACCCCAAGAACGCGCGCCTCGCCAAAACGTTAAGTTGGCCGCATCTGATCGCGCTGGGGGTCGGCGCTATCGTCGGCACGGGTATCTACACCTTGGTCGGCGTTGGGGCCGAGCGCGCCGGCCCGGCGGTGATCCTCGCCTTCGTCATCTGCGGGCTCGTATGCGGATGTGCCGCCTTGGCCTATGCCGAGCTCGCGACGATGATCCCTGCGGCGGGCAGCGCCTATACGTTCAGTTATGCCGCGCTCGGCGAAGGCATCGCCTGGATCGTCGGCTGGAGCTTGATCCTCGAATATTCGCTCGCCTGCTCGACCGTGGCGGTGGGCTGGTCGGGCTATCTGGTCGGTTGGATCGAGTCCGCAGGCGTGCATCTGCCGCACGCGCTGCTGGTCGGGCCGCATGGCGGCGGCATCGTCAATTTGCCAGCGGTCGCGGTGGCACTCGCCGTGATGGGCATGTTGATCGCGGGAACGCGCGAAAGCGCGACGCTCAACATCATCCTGGTGGTAATCAAGCTAGTGGCGCTCGGCGTCTTCGTCGCCTTTGCCGCGCCCAATTTCCACACCGCCAACCTGCATCCGTTCATGCCCTATGGCTTCGGCAGCGACGGCAAGCATGGCGTGATGGCGGCGGCGGCGATCGTATTCTTCGCTTTCTACGGCTTCGATGCGGTCGCGACCTCGGCCGAGGAGACCAAGAACCCCGCGCGCGATCTCAAGATCGGCATCATCGGGTCGATGGTATTGTGCACGATCATCTATATGGCGGTGGCGATCGCTGCGGTCGGTGCGCTGCCGTTCACCGCGCTCGCCAATTCGCCCGAGCCGCTCGCTTTGGTGCTGCGCAATCTCGGGCAGCCGCTCGCGGCGCATCTCATCGCATTGGCCGCGATCATCGCGTTGCCCTCGGTTATCTTGGTGATGATGTACGGTCAAAGCCGCGTCTTCTTCGTGATGGCGCGCGATGGCTTGCTGCCGCGTCGCCTCGCGAAAGTCTCGCAGCGTACCGGCGCGCCGACGCTGATCACCGTGTTGACCGGCGTGACGATCGCGCTGGTCGCGGGGATATTCCGGCTCGACGAGATCGCCGAACTCGCCAATGCCGGGACCTTGCTCGCCTTTATTTCCGTTGGCGCGTGCCTGATGGTGCTGCGCCGCACCGCGGCCGATGCCAAGCGGTTGTTCCGCGCACCCGCCCCCTATGTGGTCGGCACGCTGACGATCATCGGCTGCCTGTATCTGATGGTCAGCCTGCCACCGATGACGTTGGTGCGTTTCGCGGGCTGGAACGTGATCGGCCTGGTCATCTACTTCGCCTACAGCCGACAGCATAGCGACGTGACGGCGCGCGCGGCATCGGTCGCGGCGCTTTGAGCGTGCGACCATGGCGGCACATGGTCGCGGGTGCGGTAGCGTGGCTGGGAATGCTGCTCGCCGGATCGCCAGCCGTCGCGCACCCGCTCAGCTGCACCCCGGCGCAGGGGGCCTATGACATCGCGTTCGTGTTCCCCGGCGCACCGGCCAACCCCGGCATCCGCATGCTCGAGCTGCACCGCGCCGCCGACGGGAGCGTGTCGGGCTGGGTGACGTCGGACTGGTATGGCCGAATGACGATGCAGCAGATCGTCGTGACGCCGACGCTGCTCAGTTTCGACATGCGCAATCTCAACACGCCGGGTGTGCCCATCCGTCATTGGCGCGCGCGCGTTCGCGGGCAGAGCGTGCTGCTCGACGGTGGCATCTGGGAGTCGACGGTCGCTCTGACCGGGCACCGCGCCACCGCTGCCGAACGCACCGCGCTGACGTTCCACGAAACCACGCTGCCGGCGCTCGGTACGCTTGCGCCCGACGGCCTCGCTTTGACCCCGCCAATGGGGTGGAGCAGCTGGAACAAGTTCGCCGACAAGATCGACGACACCACGATCCGCGCGATCGCCGATGCGATGGTCTCGACCGGATTGCGCGATGCGGGCTACACCTACGTCAATATCGACGATGGCTGGCAAGGCGGGCGCGGGCCCGACGGGCAGATCCGGCCTAACGCCAAATTCCCCGACATGAAGGCCCTGGCCGACTATGTTCACGCGCGCGGGCTGAAGCTTGGCCTCTATTCGTCGCCCGGGCCACGCACCTGCGCCGGCTATGAAGGGAGCTACGGTCATGTCCAACAGGACGCGAACACCTTCGCAGGCTGGGGCGTCGACTATCTCAAATACGATCTATGCTCCGGCGAATATTTCTACGCCGATGCCGACACCGTTCAGCGCAGCTATTACGAAATGGGCGTTGCGCTCCGCGCGACCGGGCGACCGATCGTCTATTCCCTGTGCGAATATGGGCGGTTCCATGTCGGCAGCTGGGGCAGGGCGGTCGGCGGTCATCTGTGGCGCACGACGGGCGATATCACCGACGATTATGCGACGATGGCCCGGATCGGTTTCGAGAAGAATGGCGATCCAGGCGACGCCGGTCCGGGCGGGTGGAACGACCCCGACATGCTCGAAATCGGCAATGGCGGCATGTCCGAAAGCGCGTATCGCACGCATATGACCCTGTGGGCGATGTCGGCCGCGCCACTGATGATGGGCCACGATGTCCGCACGACGAGCGAGGCGGCGAAACGGCTGCTTGAAAACCGCGGTGTGATCGCCATCGATCAGGATGTCAGGGGTGTGCAGGGCAAGGCGGTGCGCAAGGATGGCGGCTCGGAAATCTGGCTCAAGCCGCTGGCAGGTGGGGCATATGCGATCGCATTGTTCAATCGTGCCGATGCGCCCGTTACCCTGACGTTACGCCCGGCCGATATCGGGTTGGAGTCGTTCACGGCGATGCGCGACGTCTGGACGGGGGTTGCGCTCGACCCGCAGGTCTCGACCTTCACGGTTCCCGCCAACGATGTGGTACTGCTGCAAGTTCGCGGGGATGCGATGGCCCGGCGACCCGTATAACAGGGTAAAGTTGGCGAACAGCGTCATCAGGTCGATCACGGGTAAAGTGTAACACCGTCCGGTGCGGGTGCTGCCAACAAAACGCACCCATACCTAGCCGTTTCACATCCGCTGGTTGCCCCAACCGCTTTGCCCGGTTGTCCAGGCTGGCGGGTATCGAGGCGCAGATCGACTAAAAGCGCCAGCCCGCCTGCGAAAAAATGGCGGGAGCGGCCGCGCCGCTCCCGCTAAGGGTCCCGAGGGGGGATTAGAAAGTACCGCGCAACCCGACCAGAACCTGTCGACCCGGCTTATACTGGGTGAAGGTGTCGTTGCTGAACTGGAAATAGGATTTCAACGTCGCATCGGTGAAGTTCGCGACGTTTACCGTCAGTTGCGGCAGATTTTTGATGCCGAAGATCTTGTCGAGATCGAATGCCGACGAGAAATCGTACGACGTATAGTCATTGTTGAACAACGCCGCAGCCGGAATGCCGTTCTGCGCGGCACCGCTGCTTTGCGAACCACGGCGGGACGTCGTCGAGACGCGCAACATCACGCCATGCTTCTCGTAATAGCCGGTGATATTGTAGGTGAAGGGAGCGACGCCATAAGCGATCGCGGCACCCTTGCTCGTCTGGTCGACGACCGTCGCGTTGGCGTTGAAGCCGAAGCCGGTCACGCCGATGTGCTTGGTCAGGAAATCGAGCGGCTGGACCCACTGGAATTCGAGGCCGTTGATCGTCAATTTGTCGGGCACGTTGGTCTGCGACGTAAGCTGAACCTGCGCCTGGGTCGGGCCGCCGCGCGAATTGAGCGCGATTTGCTGCGTCGGGTTCAGCGTGTCGTAGGTGATGCCATATTGCGCCAGGAAGCTGAACGGCACCGTCGTGATATTGGTGGTGGTGAAGCCGGTGATCGACTTGCGGAAGGCATTGACGCTGATCACCCCTTCACGACCGGTATAATATTCGAAGCCGAGGTCGAGATTGGTCGACAGATAGGGTTTGAGCGCGGGATTGCCGATCGTTGCCTGGTCGGCCGAGGGTGCGCCGAAGTTGACGCCGGGCAGCTGCGCCGAGGGATCGGGCCGGGTCATGGTGCGCGACCCGGCGACACGGACGACGGCATGCGCGCCAATGTCGTAAGCGAAGGTCGCGGCGGGCAGCCAGTTGCGATATTCGTTGCGCGTGGTCACGCTCGTCGAGATGTTCGGATACCGGCTGCCATCGGGCAGCGAGGCACCGCCGGCGAGCGTGTTGCGCGGATCCGGCAGCGACACCGTCCCCGTGATCGTCTGGATCGTATCGACGAAGCGCAGGCCGGCATTGAAGCGCAGCGTGTTGCCGCCAAGCTCCTGCGACCCATTCAGCGTTGCGAAGGCCGACTTGACGACCTCGCGAATATAGCCGCCGCTTGCGCCGGTGTTTGCCCCGCCCGAGGCGGGCTCGTTATCGTGGAACTGCTGATAATTGGTCGCATTGGCGAATTTCGGGAAGTCGACCGTTACGAAGCCGGCCGGCCCCGGGATCAGATAGCTTGGAAACGCGCTATTGGGGACGAGCGAGCCGCCATAGCTGACGGTGCCGGTCTGCCCGGCGGTCGCGCCGGTGCCGTAGCCGGGATAGGTCGGGTAGCCTGCAGGAGCCGCGCCGGGCGAATTGATCCCTGCGCATGGCGGCTGGCTGTTGGGCGACCCCACAAAGATGTTGGGATTGTTGCCGCAGACCGCATTCTGCCACGCCTGGCTGTTGTCGAAGCCCTGGATCAGGCGGGAGACGTCGTCATAATCACCGCCGACCTTGAGGTTCAGCTTGGGGCCGCCCCAGGTCAGATCGGCGCGCGCGCCCTTGGTCTTGTTGATGCGCCGCTCGTCCTGGATGTTGACGCGGGAGCCGGCGTTCCAGCCGAAGTTCGCCGGATTGTTGAGATCGATGTTAGGCGTGATCACCGGGCCGTTATCGGTGTTGGCGTAGGTGACCGTCGTGCCCACGCCAAGCGGCGTGGTCGCGCCGACCGTCGG
Organism: Sphingomonas sp. TF3; assembly: GCF_003985085.1. Taxonomy (NCBI): domain Bacteria; kingdom Pseudomonadati; phylum Pseudomonadota; class Alphaproteobacteria; order Sphingomonadales; family Sphingomonadaceae; genus Sphingomonas; species Sphingomonas sp. TF3. The sequence goes on from NZ_RWKS01000014.1 coordinate 25,214, forward strand.
GCTTTCGCGGTGGAAGGTCGAACGCGAGTAATTGCCCTGCGCCGTCAGCTTGAGCGTGTCCGAGATTTCCCATTCGCCGCCCGGATTGACGCTGAACAGCTTGGTCGTCTCGATATAGGGGCGGAATTCGTCGAAGAACTGGGCGTTGGCAAAGGTGCCGCCGGTGACCGAGCAGCCTGCGCTGCAATCGGCCTTGTCGAACGTCATGTTGAGCGGAATGATGGCGCTATTGCGCACGATCCACGCCATATCCTCGCGGATCAGATTGTTATGCTTATAGCCATACAGGCTATCGACATAGAAATGCAGCGTGTCGCTCGGTCGCCATTCCACGCTGACGATCGCGTTGACACGGTCGCGCGTTCCGCGCTCGTCGGAAGTCCGCCCCAATCGCGGTAGCAACGCGTTATCGATCTGCTGGATGGTGGCACCGGGATTGTGCGCCAGGAGGAAGGCCTGGTCGATGACAGTCCCCGCCACCAGACCGCCGCCCGCGCCTGTCGGCACGACCGAGGGAATCGTCCAGTTGCCGCCGCCGGTGCTGTTGCAACCGGTCGCTGCGCCGCACTGCGCGGCGGTCAGCGCCGGATTGGTATAGCCGATCGTCTCAAAGCCGCGTGTATCGGTGAATGAGCGCTGGCCGGACAAACCGGCGAGGATGCCGATCGTGTCGTTGTGCCAGCTGCTGATCAGCGAGCCGCGCACGCCGATCCGGTTGGCATCGCCTTGCTGCGACCCTTGCACATTGTACGCCAGGTAATTTTTGGCGCGGTCGAACGGCCGGGCGGAACGCAGATCGACATTGCCTGCGGCACCGCCTTCGAGCAGATCGGCGGTATAGCTCTTGTTGACCGTCAGCTTGGTGAAGAGATCGGTTGGGAAAAAGCTGAGGTCGACCGAGCGATCGGTACCCTGAGCGTCGGTCGCACCCGAGGACGCAACCGCGATCGGCGCGCCGTTCAACGTCACGTTGGTGAAATTGGAACCAAGCCCGCGGATGGCGACATTGGTGCCTTCGCCCGTAATGTCGCGCGTGATCGTCACGCCGGAAATGCGATTGAACGATTCGGCGATGTTGGTGTCGGGGAACTTGCCAATGTCCTCGGCGAAGATCGCATCGGTAAAGCCGGTCGACGCACGCTTGGCATTCGTCGAGAGCGCCAGGCTGTTGCGATAGCCGGTCACTACGATGTCGTCGGTGGGTGCTGTATCGGGCAAGGTTTCTTGCGGCGAAGCGCTCGATTGCACGGCTGCAGGCGGGGAAGCCTGCTCGCCAGAGCGTGGCGGAACAGCTGTGGACTGCGCGAACGCGTCCTGGGCGCAAAGGCCTGAAAGAATGGTTGCCCCAAGAAGCGCGCCCCGTGTCAGGCGTGCGGCACCGGTGAGAAAGCTCATGTCAGATCCCCTTCCTAATTATGCACGCGCCACGTTTTCCAGCGCTATGATTGCGCTACCATTTGGCCTGACAGGCAGTGTCTGTCAAACACAAAAAAGACAAGCTGTAAGGCCAATCGATCAGATAATTGCGCTGCGGGCATTGCTGCGGCATGCTGCGCGGAGGGTGCTCACCGCTCGTGTTGCGGGGATATGATGCGCCGTAGGGCAACCGGAAGGACGATGGGGAAATTGAAGACCGTACGTCTCTACGCGGAAATCGCTCGGCAGATTGGCGGGCAAATTCTTGCTGACCATTATCCGATGGGCACACGTCTTCCCTCGGAGCGCGAGCTCTCGGAGGCGTTCAACGTATCGCGGCCGACGATTCGCGAAGCGTTGATCGCGCTGGAGGTGGATGGGCTCGTCGACATCCGGATGGGGTCGGGGGTGTACGTTTCTGCGAAGACCCCGCGCGGCGGCAAATTCTCGGCGATCGGGGTGGGGCCGTTCGAGCTTCTGGAGGCGCGCCGCGCTATCGAGGGCGAGGCCTGCGCGATCGCCGCCACGCGCGTCGATGCGCATGACATCAAGGAACTCAAAACGCTTTTCGATAATCTGGTGGCTGCGGGCGAAGATGTTGAAAAAGCCGAGACGTTCGATCACCAGTTTCACATCAGCATCGCCAGAGCCACTCGCAACAGTGCGATTTCCGGCGCGGTCGAGGCGCTGTGGCAGGCCCGGCTGCGTTCGCCGCAGGAGAAAGCGATGTCTCAAAAGGCGCATCGCGCCGGGGTCGGGCCGCGAATCGACGAACATTTTGCAATCTTTGAGGCGCTCGCGGCACGCGACCCGGATTTGGCACGCGGGGCGATGCGGGCGCATCTCGACAAGGTGCTCGCCGCTCTGATCCAGGCGACCGAGGTCCAAGAGATTGCCGAGTTGGACGCGAGTCTCACGGCGCGGCGGCAGAGATTCGGCCTGGCATAGTCTCTCGTCCGGGCGGCGCGGGGGTGTGGGGTTCCGCTAAACCTGCCTGACAGACATCATTGACAAGATGGCGCTCAGGCGATCATGGTAGCGCTATCGTAAAGAGGCCGCCGCAGAGCGTCCATCGCTTCGTCGAAGCGACCGACAGGAAGGATGCCATGACCGGACACGCCAGTCCTCGCGCGACACGCCCCTGCTGCGATCGCATGATCGGCGCGGCGAAGGTCATGCCGACCTGATCGCTGCCATACCTTATTCCTTCCCACCCGCTCGGAAAGACCCCATGCCCCAGATTATCGATGCCAAGGTGATCGTCACTTGCCCTGGCCGCAATTTTGTGACGCTCAAGATCGAGACTGAGAACGGCGTTTACGGCCTTGGCGACGCCACGCTCAACGGGCGCGAGCTTTCGGTCGCGAGCTATTTGACCGATCATGTCATTCCCTTGCTGATCGGGCGCGATGCTCACCGGATCGAGGACATCTGGCAGTATCTCTACAAGGGTGCCTATTGGCGGCGCGGGCCCGTGACGATGAGCGCGATCGCCGCAGTCGACACCGCCTTGTGGGACATTAAGGGCAAGCTCGCCGGGCTCCCGCTCTATCAATTGCTCGGCGGCGCGAGTCGCGACGGCGTGATGGTCTATGGCCATGCCAATGGCGTCTCGATCGACGAGACGGTCGAGGTCGCACGCGATTATCAGCGGCAGGGGTATAAGGCGATTCGGCTGCAATGCGGCGTGCCGGGGCTGCCCTCTACTTACGGCGTGTCGAAGGACAAGATGTTCTACGAACCTGCCGATGCCGATCTGCCGACCGAGAATCTGTGGTCGACCGAGAAATATCTGCGCGTCGTGCCCGAGCTGTTCAAGGCGGCGCGCGCGGCGCTCGGTTGGGACGTGCATCTGTTACACGACATCCACCACCGCCTGACGCCGATCGAGGCGGGTCGTTTGGGCAAGGATCTCGAGCCGTATCGCCCGTTCTGGCTCGAGGATGCGACGCCTGCCGAGAATCAGGACGCGTTCCGCCTGATCCGCCAGCACACCACTACGCCGCTTGCAGTGGGGGAGATCTTCAACTCGATCTGGGACGCCAAGCATCTGATTGAGAACCAGCTGATCGACTATATCCGCGCGACCGTCGTCCATGCCGGCGGCATCACGCATCTGCGTCGGATCGCGGCGCTCGCTGATCTTTACCAGATCCGCACCGGCTGCCACGGCGCGACCGATCTGTCGCCAGTGTGCATGGCGGCGGCGCTCCATTTCGATCTGTCGGTGCCCAATTTCGGCGTGCAGGAATATATGCGGCACACCCCCGAGACCGACGCGGTGTTCCCGCATGCCTATAGCTTCGAGCGCGGGATGATGCATCCGGGTGAGAAACCGGGCCTTGGCGTCGAGCTCGACGAAGTGCTCGCTGCGCAATATCCTTACAAGCGCGCCTACCTGCCGGTGAACCGTCTCGAAGACGGCACGATGTATAACTGGTGACCGCTGAGCGGCGACCGCGCGGTAACGTCCGCTGGGTCATCTGCGGCCTGCTGTTCGCCGCGGTCGTGCTCAGCTACGTCGATCGTCTTGTCCTGCCGGTGCTGAAACCCAGCCTGCAGGCGCAATATGGCTGGAGCGAGCAAGGCTATGCCAATCTCGCAATCTGGTTCCAGGGTGCTTACGGCCTCGCTTATGTGCTGTTCGGTCGGCTGGTCGACCGCGTCGGTGCGCGGATCGGCTATGCGCTGGCGGTGACCTTATGGACGATCGGCCACGTCGCGCACGTGCTGTTCACCGGTACGCTCGGCATGGCATTCGCGCGGGTGCCGCTCGCGATCGGCGAGGCGGGAGCGTTTCCCGCAGCCCTCGCCGCGACGGGCGAATGGTTCCCAAAATCCGAGCGCGCACTGGCGATCGGCATCTTCAACGCCGGGTCGAACGTCGGTGCGATCGTCACCCCACTGGTCGTACCGGTGATCGCGGTGAGCTTTGGCTGGCGGATGGCGTTCATTGCCACCGGCGCGCTGACGATCCTGTGGCTGATCGCCTGGCTCGGCTTCTATCGCCGCCCGCACGACCATGCCGCAGTCTCGGCCGAGGAACTCGCCTGGATCGAACGCGAGCCCGCCGAGCGTGCGCGGCCGATCGCGTGGCGCAAGCTGCTTGGGCTGCGCCAGACCTGGGCCTATATGCTCGGGCGCTTCCTGATCGACCCAGTGTGGTGGACCTTCCTGTTCTGGCTGCCCGATTTCTTCAACCGGCAATATCATGTGAAGATGCTCGACTTCGGGCCGCCGTTGGTCGCCGTGTATTTGCTCGCCGATGTCGGTTCGATCGGCGGCGGCTGGCTGTCGTCGCGGCTGCTGTCGCGCGGCTGGGCCACGGGCCGCGCGCGCAAGACCGCGATGTTCGTCTGCGCCCTGTTCGCGCTGCCGATCGCCTTTGCCGCGCACGCCCCCAATCTGTGGGTCGCGGTGCTGCTGATCGGCTTGGCCTGCGCCGCACATCAGGGCTTTTCGGCCAACGTCTACGCGTTGCCGGGCGACCTGTTCCCGCGCGGGCGTGCCGGATCGGTGATCGGGCTCGGCGGCCTGACCGGGGCGCTGGGCGGGATGATCATGGCGAAGTTTGCGGGAACGATCCTGGCAACGCTCGGCAGCTACCAGCCGATTTTCCTCGTCGCATCCTGCGCCTATCTTGTCGCGCTCGGCGTGATCCACCTGCTCGTGCCGCGTTACGGGCCGGTGGCGCCCGAGCAAATCGCATGACGCGCCGTGCCGCCATCCAGACGGGAGACTTGCCGATGATCCTTCGTTCTCTGGCCACGATGCTGGCGCTCGCCGCCCCTGCGTTGGCGAGCGCCGCAACCGGCCACCCCTGTGCGGCGCAATGGCATGCGAGTTGGGCATCGTCGCAAAAGGAGCCGGACCAGGCGGATACCGGGATCGCCGCCAAATTGCGCGATGCGACGCTGCGTCAGACGGTGCGCCTTTCAGGGGGCGGCGCACGGCTGCGTGTCCACCTCTCCAACCTCGTGGGGACGGCCCCGCTCACGATCGACTCCGTGCATCTCGGTTTGGCCGAGGCGAGTGGTTCGGCGCGTGTCCGTGCCGGCAGCGATCACACGCTGTCGTTCGGCGGGCGCGCGCAGGTGACGATCCCCGCCGGTGCCGAATATGTGTCGGATCCGATCGCGTTTCCGGTTCCCGATCGCGCGACGCTGTCGATCAGCCTCCATCTGCCGCAGGCCCCGAGCGGGGTGACCGGCCATCCCGGTTCGCGCACGAGCAGCTACATCGCCGCCGGCAACCATGCTGCTGATGCGACGCTCACCGGCGAACGTGTCGAGCATTGGTATCTCGTATCGGGCGTCGATGTCGCGGGATGTGGTGGCACGATCGTCGCGCTCGGCGATTCGATCACCGACGGGCACGGCGCGACCACCGATGGCGACGATCGCTGGACCGACGTGCTCGCCGCGCGCTTGCCGGCGGGCGCGGGCCTGTCGATCGTCAATCAGGGCATCGGCGGCAATCGCGTGTTGCGCGACGGGCTCGGGCCCAACGCGCTCGCGCGGCTCGACCGCGATGTTCTGGCGCAGCCGGGCGTGCGCTATCTGATCGTACTCGAGGGGGTCAACGATCTCGGCGTGCTGACGCGCGACCATCCCGTCCCGGAGGCCGAGCATGCAGCACTCGTCGCCGATCTCGAGCAAGGCTATCGCCAAATCGTCGCACGCGCGCACGATCGCGGGATCAAGGTGATCGGCGCGACGATCCTGCCATTCGGCGGATCGGCTTATTATCATCCCGGCGCACCCGGCGAGGCAGACCGCGTCGCGATCAACCGCTGGATCCGCAGCGCCGGGGTGTTCGACGCGGTGGTCGATTTCGATGCGGTCATGCGCGATCCGTCGCGTCCCGAGCGTCTCGCGCCGGCGTTCGATTCGGGCGATGGTCTGCACCCATCCCCGGCAGGCTATGCGCGGATGGGGCAGGCGGTCCCGATCGCGCTTTTCCGATGAGCCCATATGGGCGCGGGCTGGGCCAATCTCTGTCCTACCTGGCCCCAGTGCGCTTGCGGGTAGCCTGATGGGCTCTCCGCTCGCTGCCGCGCTCCAGATAGACCGCCGCGGGCCCTGCTTCGACATCGCGGTGCCATGCGGATCGCGGGCGCGGCCCTGCGATCATGCGATGCGCGACGGGGCCAAGGGGCAGGTGCCGGAGTTCGGGGAAGACGCCTGGCATCGGCGCGGGCCGTACCACATGGCAATGGTCGACGCCTCGGCCGCGCGCGGCGTGGACGGCGACAACAGTTTCGATGCCTCCGATGCCGTGCATCCGGTGCGCTTCAGTGGCGCGCAGGATGGCGGGCGGCTCGCCTTCGATCTGTCGGCGAGATCGATCGTGGTTGGACAGGTGCAATGAGGCGGAGCGGCGGGGCATGTCTCTCGGCGGCGTCGGACGAAATTCGGAGAGCAAGATGAGCGGCTATTCACTTCCGGCGCTGTCCCGCCGCACATTGCTGGCTAGCGCAGGGTGGGGGGCGGCACTCGGTGCGCTTGCGGTGCCATCGCTCGCAGCGCCCATGGCGGATGCGGCACCGGACCCGCTTACTGCATTCCGCCTGATTGCCGATTCAAAGCCTGCGACGGTCTACGTGGATGCTGATGCCGACAGCGCGGTCCGGCGTGTCGCCGCCAGCTTTGCGGACGATCTCGGGCGCGTGAGCGGGAGCCGCGCGGCGCTGATCGAAGGTCGGATCGTGGATGTTCGCGGGCCTGTCGTGATCATCGGCGTTATCGGCCAGAGCCCAGTGATCGACCAACTCGTTCGCGCCGGCCGCATCGAAGCGGCCGATCTACGCGGCGAGTGGGAAGCTTTCCGCCAGATCGTCGTCGATGACCCGATGCCCGGCGTGGCGCGCGCGCTGGTGATCGTCGGCGCGGACCGGCGTGGCGCGGTGTTCGGCACCTACGATCTCTCCGCGCGGATCGGCGTGTCGCCATGGCATTGGTTCGCCGATGTACCGGTGCGCCGCCAGCGCGAGATCCTTATCCCCGCGGGCAGTCGCCGCGATCAGCCCAAGGTCAAATATCGCGGCTTCTTCATCAATGACGAGGACCCGTGCCTGTCCGGCTGGGCGATCAGGACATTCGGTGGCGTGAACGCGGCCATGTATGCGCACGTGTTCGAGTTGCTGTTGCGCATGAAGGGCAATTATCTGTGGCCCGCAATGTGGGGCAAGGCGTTCGCGGACGACGACCCCGCGAGCATGGTCCTGGCCGATGCGATGGGCGTGGTCATGGGCAATTCGCACCATGAGCCGATGCTGCGGGCGCAAGCGGAGTGGCACCGCCACCAGGACCAGGGCATCACCGGCGGACCCTGGGATTATACCAAGAACGGCGATCATCTGCGCGCCTTCTGGCGCGGTGGTATCGAACGCATGACGTCGAAAGGGGGCGGCAAGGCCTATGAGTCCGTGGTCACCGTCGGCATGCGCGGCGATGGCGACGAGGCGATGGCCGAGGGCACCGCGACCGGGCTGTTGGAACAGGTCGTCGCCGACCAGCGCCGGATCATCGCCGAGGTTACCGGCAAACCAGCCAGCGCGACACCGCAGGTCTGGGCGCTCTACAAGGAAGTGCAGGACTATTACGACCACGGCATGAAGGTGCCGGACGACGTGACGCTGCTGTTCTCCGACGACAATTGGGGCCAGCTCCGTCGGCTGCCCGATCCAGCCGCGCCGCCGCGGTCGGGCGGCTATGGCATCTATTATCACTTCGATTATGTCGGCGGCCCGCGCAATTACAAATGGATCAACACCAATCAGATCGAAAAGGTCTGGCAGCAGATGGACCTTGCCTACCGGCACGATGTCCGCACGATCTGGATCGCCAATGTCGGCGATATCAAGCCGATGGAATACCCGCTCGCTTTCTTTCTGGCGCAGGCGTGGAACCCGGAGGCGATGACGCCCGAGGCGCTCGCCGCCTATCCGCGCGCATGGGCCACCGCAACGTTCGGGCCGGAGCAGGCCGGCGCGATCGGCGAGATGATAACAGCATACAGCCAGTATACTGCCCGCCGCAAACCCGAACTGATCGACCAGACCAGCTTTCCGTTGGGCGGGGCAACCCCGGCGGGGCTCGACGGTGGCGAATTCGGCGCGATGGTTGCAGAATGGGACGCGCTGGAAGCGCGCATGCTGGCGGTGCGAGACCGGTTGCAGTCCGATCAACGCGACGCATATTACCAGCTTATCGAATATCCGATCGCCGCAATGGCGAACCTCTACCGCATGTATTACGGCACCGCTTGGAATCGTCTGCTCGGATCTAAAAATGATTCGCGCGCCAACCACTTCGCCGATCAAGTCGAAGCCGCGTTCCATCGCGACGGCGAACTGGTGCAGCGGTACCACAGCATCAACGGCGGCAAGTGGAACGGCATGATGGCGCAGGTTCACATGAACTACGTCATCTGGAACGACCCGACACAGCAGACCATGCCAAGCATCGTCCGCGTCGGTGCCGATACGCCGAAAGATCGTCGACAGCCGGTCCCCAAATTCATCGCGCGCGCGCCCGCGCCGCCTGGAATCGTTGCGATCGAAGCCACGGCGTTCAGCCGCGTGCGCGACGGAAAGGGCTTGCGTTGGACACCGGTCGCGCATCTCGGCCGTACCGACGGTGCGATGATTGCTCTCCCGCAGGGGCACCCCGCTACCGACGCGGAGGACAGCGTCTTTCTGGAATATGATATCGTGGTGCAACAGGCCGGGCCCGCGACCTTAGCGCTGTATCTGGTGCCGACCCTTGACGTCGCCGGGCATCACGGCGCGCGGATCGGGGTGTCGATCGACAATCGGCCGGTCCAGATTTTGCGTGCATCGCTCGAAGCAACGGGCGGCGATCAAAATTCGGAGGCGAAGAAACGTTGGGCCGACGCAGTGTGCAATAATGTCCTGCGGCTTTCCACTGGTCTCGGGGAGCTCGGAGTCGGTCGTCACACAATCAAAGTCTGGCGGTTCGATGATAACATGGTCGTTCAGAAGCTGGTGCTGGCGACGGTAACTGAACCACTATCGTATCTCGGGCCTGTGTCATGATATTCGTGGCGTCGGGAGTGGCTGTCGCCTGTTAGAGCGGCTTAGTGGGCTCGAAGTTGCAGCCCGCTTGCGGAAAGTTTTCACCGAGAGAATTTCGACGAGGTGGACGCTTTGCGATCGTTCGCAACTGAGGTCGGCTGACCCTGGCGCAAGCCGCTGCAGAACGGCTTCGTCGAAAGCTTTAATGGTCGCGCGCGCGACGGGTGCCTGAACGGACAGCTGTTCCGGGCCGACTACCGTGCACCCGCATAGCAGCTTGGCGTCTGGAAGGGCCGGATTGTCCGGGATGGACCAGATCCACCGGTCCCGATTATTCATACTCGACAGATAGGAATTGAAATTCGTAATCGAGGAGGCGGCGGGTGCAAGGGGAGGGCGCATTCTGTGCTGATCGAGTATCAAGAAGCCCACTCCGGCTATGGGCAGCGGTTGGGCCTGCTGGCCCTTGGCGTGTGGCTCTCGGGCGCTGCCTTCCTGGTTGGCGTGCTCGCCGTCGAGGGCGCGTCGGCGGGTAACGCGGCACCCATCACCATTCAGTCTACGATGGATTCGGCGATCGACCCATCTGCCGATGCGTTGTGGGCGTCGGTCGGTACCGTCGAGACGCAGCGTGGCACGGCGCAGCGCGCGCCCCAATCGGCCGCCGAATGGGGCAGGCTTCTGGGGCATGCGCAGACGTTGATTACGGGCGCGCGCCAGCTCCAGCGTCCGGGCCTGGCTGTGGGGGGCGATGGGCATAGTCCGCTCGCAGACGCGTCGGTCCCGGGTACACGCACGGCGGTCCAGATTCGTGCCGACATCGATCGCGACCCGGCGCGGTTTGTCCGTGCCGCCCAACGGCTGGAGGCGGGCGGTCGGCAGGCCTTGGCCGCGATCACCGCACGCAACCCCGAGCGCCTGATCGCTGCCGGTGCGGCTATCGATGCGGCGTGCGAGGCCTGCCATGCCGCCTATTGGTATCCGCGCGGGAAGCCGCTGTCCTTGCCCCCCGTCGATCGCTTCGATGCGGTCGCTGGTCGTCCGTGATCGTCCTTCCTTTTTCTCGTTTTGCAGGAGGCTTATCATGACCCTATCGAAGACACGCTTCGTATTGGCGGCGACCCTAGGGCTTGCCGCGGTGCCCGCCACCGCGCACCATTCCTTTTCCGCCGAATTTGACGGATCCAAGCCCGTTCGCCTGACCGGCAAGATCACGAAGATCGAATGGACCAATCCGCACTCCTATTTTTACCTTGAGGTAAAGGGGCGCAACGGCGTCGTTTCGACCTGGGCGTGCGAGGGCGGCGGCCCCGGTGCGTTGTCGCGGCGCGGCTGGAAAAAGGGCGACGTGAAGATCGGCGACACTTTGGTGGTCGATGGCTATCTGGCCAAGGACGGATCCCATACGATCGACGCGCGGCGCGTGCTGCTGCCGAGCGGCCGCTCGATCTACGGCGGGACGCCCGGCGATGGCGGTCCGGGCGACGGCGATCCGCGCAACGGCTGAGGCGATGTCGTCTGTCCTCGCCTTTTGCCAGTGGTTGCATGACCTGCCGATTTCGCGCGCGCTGAGCGAGTCGGATTGGGCGTTTCCCATCGTCGAAAGCGTGCATGTGCTGGCATTGACGCTGATGGTGGGGACGGTCGCCCTCGTCGATCTGCGATTGCTGGGCATTGCCTTGCGGCGGGAGCAGGTTTCGGTGGTGGCGGGGCAATTGTTACCGCTGACGTGGATCGGCTTTGCCGTGATGGCGCTCAGCGGGGCGGCCTTGTTCGCGTCGGAAGCGGTGCGCCTGGCCGGCAGTGTGGCGTTCCAGTTGAAGCTGGTGCTGTTGCTGCTGGCCGGGGCCAACCTGGTGGTCTTCCATTTTACCGCATATCGGCATGTGGCGACGTGGGACCGGGGAACCGCCACGCCGCGCGGCGCGAGGATCTCTGCCGCCGTCTCGCTCCTGCTGTGGTCCGGAATCGTCGTCTGCGGTCGCATGATCGCCTACTTCCATTGATCGGGGTGGCCGGGTCATGATCCATTCGCTTTTCCTGTGGCTCGGCCAGACCGGGCTGGGGACGTTTATGCGCGAATCCACCTGGGGGTTTGCGATCGTCGAGACGATCCATTTGCTGGGGCTCGCCGTGCTTGGCGGGGCGGTGCTGGTGGGGAATCTGACGTCAGGCCGGGTGCTGTTCCGCCGCAGCGATGGCGCGGCGATCGTCGCTGCCGTTCGACCGGTGTTTCTGGCCGCGTTGGCGGGCATGCTTGTGTCGGGCGTGTTGCTCGTCGCCTCCAAGCCCAACCGCTATTATCTCGACGACACGTTCCGCACGAAGATGGTGTTGCTGCTGCTCGCGGTCCTGTCGTCCTTCGTTGTCCAGCGCCTCGCGTTCCGGACCGGTCATTCGCCCGCGCTGATCCGGTTGCTCGCCCCGATTTCGTTGTTGCTGTGGCTGGGGGTGGGCGTGTGCGGGCGCATCATTGGCTTCCTCTGAAACCCGTTCGTCCGCCTGCTCTTTTGAGGGGATTTCCATGAAACGCATTGTCCGCCGCTTGCCCTATCTGGCGTTGCTCGCCAGCCTGGCGTCGCCCGTGATGGCGCAGGATTCGCCCCGCCACAGCGCGCCCTCGCCCGAGGTCGAAGGAGACGGTGCGTCGCTCCGCGGCGAGGAGCCGACCGGCGCACCGCAGCCGGCCCCGCGGGATGCGGCCGGGCACCCCGATTTGACCGGCTATTGGAAGCCGGTGCCCGAAAAGGGTAAGCCGGGTGGCAATATCGGCAAGGATTTGCCCGGCTTCAAACTACCGCTGACAGCGGCGGGCGAGGCGGCGCTGCAGCACAATCTGACCAAGACGATCGACCCCGAGGCTCTGTGTATCCTCGGCGGTATTCCGCGGCACGACGCCAGTGGTTTGCCCTTCGAGATTCTGCAAACGCCCAAGCGGCTGGCGTTTCTCTATCTCTATTCGACGCATCGCTTCATTCCCACGGACGGTCGCCAGCATGAGGTTGACCCCGAGCCACGCTTCTTCGGCAATCCAGTCGGCACCTGGGAAGGGGACACGCTTGTCATCGATTCGATCGGCTTCAAGGATGACAAGATCTGGATCGACGAAAACGCCAATCCGGCGAGCGGGGAGATGCACGCGGTCGAGCGTTGGACACGGCCCGATTTGCATCACATCCATCTGGACCTGCTGGTGGATGACAAGAAATTCTACACGCGGCCGTTCACCTTCGGTCGAACCTGGGTGTTGGGCAAGCCGGGTGAAGGGCTGACCGAATATTCCTGCGCCGAGAACAATGTCGACGCGGCGCATATCGGGCCGGGGCCGGGTGCTATTGGCGCGGATGGCAATCGTGGTGCAGATATCCCCAAGAAGCTGCCGGACAATCCGCCGCCGCCGGAATTTTATGAGGATCACAAGAAATGAAGGAGCGAAGGGGAGCGGCGTTAGGGCGAGCTCGCGGGGACAAGGGACGGTCGCGAGCGGGGGCTGGAATGCGCCATGCGGCAATTGGCGGCCTGTTGCTGACCCTGCTGGCGAGCAGCACGCTCACCGCCGCTCGCCAACGGGCCGTACCCAAGGCGGACCCCGCGCGCGCGATCCATGAGAAACTGATCGTGCTCGACACTCATTTCGACACGCCTGCCAATCTCGGACGGCCGGGATGGAGCATAACGGATCGCCACAGCGTCGGCGTCGATGGCGATCAGGTGGATTATCCCCGCATGGTCGAAGGCGGTGTGGATGGTGGTTTTTTCGCGATCTATACCCCGTCGGGACCGGCCACGCCCGAAGGCGACCGGGCGGCGCGCGACTTCGGCATCAGGCGGGCCGTGCAAATTCGCGAAATGATCGCCAAACATTCCGACGTGTTCGCGCTCGCGCTGACCGCTGACGATGCGATCCGGGCGGCCGCGCGCGGCAAGCGGTTTGTTTTCCTCAGCATGGAGAATGGATATCCGTTCGAGGGTGATCTCTCGCTGATGAAGACCTTTCGCGGGCTTGGCGTTACGATGATGGGGATTACCCATTTCAAGAACAACGCGCTCGGCGACAGCGCCACGGACACGCCGCAATGGCACGGCCTTTCCCCATTGGGGCGCGAAGCGGTGGCGGAGGCCAACCGGCTCGGCGTGGTGATCGATGTCTCGCATGCCTCGGACGAGGTGCTGCGGCAGACCGTCGCCTTGTCCAGGGCACCGATCATCCTGTCGCATTCGGGCCTGCGCGCAATCCACGACCATCCGCGCAATGTGTCGGACGCGGACGCGCTGCTCGTCGCGTCCAAGGGCGGAGTGATCCAAGTCAACGCCTATAGCGGTTATATGATTTCTCCTCCCGCCCCCAATCCCGGGCGTGACGCCGCGACCAAGGAACTGATGGCCGGGTACATGCGGATGGACACGCTGAGCGTGGCCGAGAAGCGCGCGCTGGTCGCCCGGCGCAAGGCGATCGAAGCGAAATTCCCCGCGCCGCGCGCCGATTTCGACATGTTCATGGCGCATCTGTTGCACGCGATAAAGCTGGTCGGAATCGATCATGTCGGGATCAGTGGCGATTTTGACGGGGGTGGCGGTGTCGATGGCCTCGACGACGTCACCGCTTATCCAAAGGTCACCGCAGCGTTGCTGAAGGCGGGCTATAGCCCGGCCGATATCGGCAAGGTGTGGGGTGGAAATGCGCTGCGCGTGCTGCGGGAGGCCCAGGCTTTGGCCGATCCCGCCGCTGTCCCCAAGGTGCCGGTAACGGGATAGGGCCTCGATGCCGCCGCGCCGCGCAGGGCGTGGTCGAAGCGCCCAAGCACGCGCTGCCGCGCTATCAGGTCCACTGCGCGAGCCAGTCCGCAAGCGCCTGCGGCGTCATGTGCCGGGCATCGCGCAGTGCCAGCGTATGCCCGTCATTGACCAGGCGGTTGGTTTTGGGATCGACGATCAGAACGGCTGGCGCGCCGCGATCGTAGTGCGCGCCATAGCGATCGGCGATGTCGAGATTCTTGTCGTAGCGGCCGATATCGACTTCGACGATGACGAAATGACGATCGAGGAAAGGCCTTACCTCAGGCAGCGCAAAGATCCCCGCCAGTACCCGACAATCTGGGCACCAATTGCCCCCCATGTCGATCAACAGGCGTTTGCGTTCGCGTTTGGCGCGTTTGATTGCGGCGGCGAGATCGGCATGCGCATCGGCTTTCTCGTCATAGGGCAAGGGCAGTGGCTTGGCCAAATCGTCGATCGTCGCGGCCGCTACATGCGGAGCGGGGGCTGGCGTTGCCGCGCTGGCCCCGGTGACCAAAACGGATGCGAAAGCAAGGACGGCCAGGGTTTTCATGCAAGTCTCCACCTTTGACAAAACCATGCGATGCGATTGCCGCTTGGCTGCGCGCATCATTCGCCGGGCCGCTTTGGGCGGATGACCGGAACGGACGCCTCGACCACGCTGTCGGGCGGCACATCGCCGCGCAGCCACACATTTCCAGCAATGCGTGTGCGTGCGCCGATCGTGATCGGGCCGAGCAACACGGCACCGGCGAAAATGACGACATCGTCGGCGATCGCGGGGTGGCGTCGCGTCGTGCCGCCCTCTACGGCTGCCGCAGCCCCGCCGGCCGGCAACGGCTCTCCCCCCAACGTGACACCTTGATACAGCCGCACACGGTTGCCGATCGTTGCGGTTTCGCCGATCACGATCCCGGTGCCGTGGTCGATAAAAAAGCTGCGGCCGATCTGCGCGCCGGGATGGATATCGATGCCGGTTTCGGCATGCGCGATCTCGGCGATGACCCGCGCGACCAGCGGAGCGCCCAGCCGATGCAGGCGGTGGGCGAGCCGATAGTGGATGATCGCCGCCAGCGACGGATAGGACAACAGGACCTCATCGACGCTGCGCGCCGCAGGATCATTGGCGTAGCCTGCGTCGACATCGTCATCGAGCGCGCGCCGGATGTCGGGCAGGC
This sequence comes from Sphingomonas sp. TF3, assembly GCF_003985085.1. NCBI lineage: Bacteria > Pseudomonadati > Pseudomonadota > Alphaproteobacteria > Sphingomonadales > Sphingomonadaceae > Sphingomonas > Sphingomonas sp. TF3. The sequence continues at coordinate 40,622 of NZ_RWKS01000014.1, forward strand.
CTGCTGTAAATGCGCCGAGAATGCGCTCGACCTCCAGGCCTTCGGCCACCCGGTCGATCTCGGGCCGCGCAACGCGCAGCTCAATCGCAATTTGCGCACCGAGTTGTGAAAGGGTCGATTCAAGCGTGGCCTCGACCCATGCGTTTTCGTTGCCGATCGTGAGTTCGGGCGGCCCTAGCCGCAACGGGAACAACGCGGTGCCAAGCTCGTGCAGGATCCGTCGAAGCGCCAATCGCGAAGGGAACTGGATGCCACGTTCGGCATGACGCGCCTGGCTTGCCCGCCAGTCGCGCCGGGCGTGCTGCAGGCCCTCCACGACAATGCCCAATTCGCGCGGAAAGGCGATCGAGGTCGGGAATGCGGTTGTTTCCGTCATCGTGGTTCCTGTTGGTTGAGAGCCGACAATCCCCGGTGGTCCCGAACAAAGGGAGCCGGCGACCGAACAGCGGGGACGGCCTGCTCGACATTTGCACGGGAGTCGGGGTCAGCGCCGAGCCCGGTTCAAGGTGCCGGGTGGCGCAAACGTCCGCATGCCGGTCCCATTTTTTACCACCCGTTCAATAGACCATCGCGGCGATGGGAATTCAGAAGAAATGCTGTGCCCGGAGAAAATCCGGCTTGTCGATCTTTGCAGGCATCGGGGCGCGAGGCCCGACGTTTGGCCGGTCTTCTGCGGCTAACCCGATGATTTTCTGAACGAAGCGGAGCGGGCTCGCTGCTCGCGAAGAAAAATTTTCACCGTTGAAAGGCGGGAGGCGGTTGTGACGTTCCATTTTCCTATCATTCTAATGGGAAATTGGGGGCGATAATGAAGACTTGGGTACGATCAGGATTTTACTCTGGTGTCGCGATCGGGGCGCTGCTTGCAGGCAGTCCACACGCCGATGCGCAAACGCGGGTGGCGGGAGTGGCACCTGCCGATCGGTCCGAGCCGAGCGAAGACGTCCAGGCCGATCAAGGCTCCGCGGACATTTTGATCACCGCCAGGCGGCGGAGTGAGCGCCTGCAGGACGTGCCGGCGGCGATTACTGCGGTTTCGGGCGACACGCTGCAGGCGCAGCATCTCGACCGGGTCGCCGATTATGCGGCCAAGCTGCCGAATTTCGCGGCGGTCCAGCAGAATACACGCGTATCCGGCCTTTATGTGCGCGGCCTTGGCGGCAACGCCAACAATGACGGCGCGGAGGGCGGCGTCGGCCTGATCGTCGACAACGTGTTTTTCACCCATGTCGGGTTCAGTTGGCTCGATTTTGTCGATCTCGACCATATCGAGCTGGTGCGCGGGCCGCAGGGCACGCTGCTCGGCAAGAACACTACGATCGGCGCGCTGATCGTCACGACCAAGCGACCGAGCTTTACGCCTGAGCTCAATCTCGAGGCGGGCTATGCCAATTACGGGCGTTACCAGATCCGCGCCAATGCGACCGGCCCGGTGATAGGCGACACGCTGGCCTATCGCCTGACCTATTATCGCGACGCGTCGAATGGCTGGGCGCGCAATGCCTATGACGGGCAGAAATATCTCGACGTCAATCGCTGGGCGGTGCGCGGGCAATTGCTGTTCGAAAGCGGGCCGGTCACCAGCCGTCTGATCGCCGAGCATTATGAGACCAGCGAATATAACAATTACTATCCCAATTTCGCCGATGCCAAGACGTTTGCCAACGGCGCAGTGCGCGCTGCCAGTTGGGACACGAAGGTTCGCGGGCTGTTCGGCTATACGCCGAGCTACGATGTCGGGCGCAATGCCGATCTCAACACGCAGGACCGCATCGACAGCCGTGTCACCGGCGTTTCCAACGAACTGACCGTCAAGCTCGGTGCGCATACGCTGACGGCGGTGTCGGCATGGCGGCAACTGCGCTTTCGTCCGCGTAACGACAGCGACGGATCGCCCTTTTCGATTCTGCGGGCGGGCTATGACGTCGATGTCGACCAATATTCGCAGGAAGTGCGGTTGGCGTCGCCGACCGGCGGCGCGCTCGAGTATCAGGTCGGTGGGTATTTCCTGCGCGAGGATCTGGTCAGCAACAACCGCTCGATCTTCCAGGCGGACTCGACCAAATGGTTCCTGACCGGCGCGCTGCCGACGGCGGCGTTGTCGCCCGCGATCCTCAACGGGGTCGAGTACGATCAATATGGCACACTGCACGTCACCAGCGGTGCAGGCTTTGGGCAGGCAACATGGCATCTTGCTGACCGGCTCAGCCTCACTGGCGGCGTGCGCTTCACGCGCGAGACCAAGCGGGCGTCCAATACGGGCCTGACCTTCGGCGGCGCGACGCTGCCGGGCGCGCTCGCGCCGGCGCGCGCCGCGATCCTGTCGGCCTTTGGCGGCATCTTTCCGACCTATGCCGATAGCCGCACGACCGACAGCTGGTCGTGGCTGGTCAACCCGTCGTACAAGATCAGCGATGCTGTGTTGCTCTATGCCTCGGTCAGTTATGGCGAGAAGTCGGGGGCAGCCAATCTGAGCGCGACGCCCAATTTGAGCGCGACGCCGGGGCCGGGCAAACCCCTCATCATCAACCCCGAAAAATCGACCGATTATGAGATCGGGGTGAAAACCAAGCTGTTCGGTGGCCGCGCAACGCTGAACGGCAATCTCTATTGGAACGATATTCGGGATTATCAGGCCGCGCAGATCGATCTGACACGGCCGACGCTCGGCAACTTCCTCGGCAATGCCGCCAGGGTCCGGCTGCGCGGTGTCGAGATTGAAGGCGAAGCGAAGCTGGGCGGTGGGTTCAGCGCGTCGCTCAACGGATCGTTCAACGACGCGACCTATCGATCGTACACCAATGCGCCGGCACCCATCGAGTTTAGCAACGTCGTTTCCACGGTCGATCTGTCGGGCAAGCGCGTCATCGGCTCATCGAAATGGTCGGGGCAGGCGAGCCTCAATTATGATGCACCGATCAGCCGTCGCGTCGCGCTCACTGCGTATCTCAATCAGACCTATCGCAGCGCGACCAACCTGCTCAACCCCTATTCGGCCTATGGCAATCAGGGAGGCTATGGCCTGACCAATGGCGGGATCGGCCTGCATGGCATCGATGGGCGCTACTCGCTGCTGTTCTGGGCGCGCAACATCTTCGACAAGCGCTATGCGGTCGGGATCGGGGCGGAAAATTCGGTCAGCCCCTTCGTCAAGGTGCTCGGCGATCCGCGCACCTTCGGCGCGACGCTCAAGGGCAAGTTCTGAGCGTGGCCAAGCGGCAGATGAAATTGGGTGCCTTTCTGATGGGGGTGGGCCACCATCTCGCCGCGTGGCTGCATCCGTCGGTACGCCCGCAGGATTTGACCGAGCTGGCGCATTATACCCGACTGGCGCAAGCCGCCGAGGCGGCGAAGTTCGATGCGCTTTTCTTTGCCGACAATGTCGCGGCCTTCGGCGGCGGCCCGCTCGCTGAGCAGATCGCGCCGGTTTATTATCTCGACCCGCTGACCCTGCTGGCGGCGCTCGCGCCGGTAACGCAGCAGATCGGCTTGGTCGCGACGGTGTCGGCGACCTATTTCCCGCCCTATCATCTGGCGCGCAAATTCGCCTCGCTCGACCAGATCAGCGGCGGGCGCGCGGGATGGAATTGCGTGACCTCGGCGTCCGATGGCGAGGCGCGCAATTTCGGACTCGACGCGCAGCTCGACCATGCCGAACGCTACGCGCGGGCGCACGAATATCTCGATGTCGTGCGCGCGCTGTGGGATAGCTGGGACGACGATGCCTTGCTGTTCGACCAAAGCGGACGGCGCTTCTTCGATGCGGCAAAGGTCCGCCCGATCGACCATGCCGGTGCGCACTTCCGCGTCGCCGGACCGTCGCAGACCGGACGGCCGGTGCAGGGGCATCCGGTCATCGCCCAGGCAGGCTCTTCGGCGGACGGCGTCAAACTGGCAGGGGCTACGGCCGAAATCGTGTTCACCGCGCAGCAATCGCTCGCCGACGCGCTGACCTTTGCCGATGCCGTGCGCACGGCAGCGGTAGCGGCGGGCCGATCGCGCGATGCGGTGGTGATCCTGCCCGGTATCATGCCGTTCGTGGCCGAGACGACGGACCAGGCACAGGCCCTGCACGACGAACTGCAGGATCTGGTCGATCCGCGCATTGGCCTCGGCCTTGTCTCGACGCTGATGGGGTGGGACCTGTCAGGCTATCCGGTCGATGGGCCGGTGCCGGAAGCCCCTACCACCAACGGCTGGCAGAGCCGCCAGAAGCTGTTCGTCGATACCGCCCGCGCGGAAGGGCTCAGCATCCGCCAGCTTGTCGCGCGCGTCGCCAGCGCGCGCGGGCACAAGGTGGTGATCGGCACGCCCGCGCACATCGCCGACGAGCTCGAAGCGTGGTTCGTGGCCGGGGCAGCCGACGGCTTCAACATTCTGCCCCCGACCTTGCCCGCCGGGCTTGATGACTTTGCGCGGCTGGTCATCCCCGAACTGCAGCGGCGTGGACTGTTCCGCACCGAATATGAAGGCAGCACGCTGCGCGACCATCTTGGACTTCAGCGGCCGCTCGTGCGGCTGGCCGCGTGACACTTTTCGACGGAGGAGACTTGCCATGACGACGTCTGCCAATGCCTATCTCAATGCACCGGACCCGGACGGTATCCTTGATGTCCTTCCAGTCGGCGGCCGGATTGGCGCGGAGGTTCGCGGGGTGCGGTTGAGCGCAGCGCTTGACGACACCACACTCGCCGCGGTGCGTGCGGCGCTGGTCCGGCACAAGGTGCTGTTCTTTCGCGGGCAGGGGCATCTCGACGATGCCGGCCACGAAGCGTTCGGCAAGCGCTTTGGCAAGCCGGTTGCGCATCCGACGGTGCCGAGCCGTGGCGGCGATTTCCTGTTCGAACTCGATTCTCACATCGGCGGCCGCGCCAACCATTGGCATACCGACGTGACCTTCGTTGACGGCTATCCCTTCGCCTCGATCCTGCGCGCGGTGACGATCCCGGCAGCGGGCGGCGACACCGTGTGGGCGAACACAGCGGCGGCCTATCAGAACCTGCCCGAGGAATTGCGCCTGCTCGCCGACCGGCTGCGCGCGATCCACAGCAACGCCTATGACTATGCGGCCCAGCGGCCCGAGGCGAGCGAGCGCGAAATCAACCTGCACAAGCACATTTTCGCCTCGACCGTTTACGAGGTCGAGCATCCGGTGGTCCGCGTCCATCCCGAAAACGGCGAGCGTAGCTTGCTGCTCGGCGGTTTCGTCAAGCGCATTCTCGGCGTGTCGGCGAGCGAGTCGCAGCGCATCTACGAGATCCTGCAAAGCTATGTGACGCGACTGGAAAACACCGTGCGCTGGCGCTGGAGCGAGGGCGATGTGGTGATCTGGGACAATCGCGCGACACAGCATTACGCGATCGACGATTATGGCGACCAGCACCGCGTGGTGCGCCGCGTTACGCTCGATGGCGAAATCCCGCGCGGAGTCGATGGGCGCGAAAGCCGACAGATTCTCCCCGAACCCACCGCCTTGCTGGAAGCGGCGGAATGATCCGTCGTCAGATCCTGGGCCTGATCGGCGGCGGTGTCGCGGCGCTGGCGCTGGTTGGCTGTGGCAGTGCGAAGCACGACTCATCGGACAAGGGCGTCGTCTTCGCCACCCAGAAGAACGGCGTTCCGTTTCTTGCGCAAGCGCGCGGCGAGTTTGAGAAGCGGCTGAAGGCGCGCGGGATCGGCCCGGTCAAATGGGTCGAATTTCCCTCCGGCCCGCCGCTGATCGAGGCGATCCGCGCAGGCGCGGTCGACATCGGCCTCGTGGGCGATACGCCAGTGGTTTACGCCCAAGCGGCGGGGACCGATCTCTATTATGTCGCGGCGCAGAGCGTGCCCGGGCTGGTCGGCAGCGGGCTGGTGGTACCCAAGGGATCGACGGTCAAAAGCTTCGCCGATCTGAAGGGCAAGAAGGTCGCCTATACCAAGGGGTCGGCTTCCGAATATGCGATCGCTTCGGCGCTCGGTCGCGTCGGGCTGACGCTGGCGGACATCGTGTCGGTCAACCTCGCCCCCGGCGATGCGCAGACGGCACTGGCCAATGGCTCGATCGATGCGTGGTTGACCTGGGACCCGTATTTCACGCTGGCGCTCGCCCGCAGCAATGCCCGTGAGATCGCCCTTCCGCCAAGCGACCTACGGACTGTTGCGCTCTACGTTGCGTCGGGCAAGTTCACACGGGACCGGACCGATGTGTTGAAGGTGACGCTCGATGAATTGCGTGCCGAAGCGGCATGGGGCAACGCGCATCGCACCTTCTATCGCGATGCTGTCGCCAAGGCGACGCGGCTGCCGCTGCCGGTGCTCGACGGGATGCTCGCCCGCTACAAGGACTTCCTGTTTGCGGTAGATCCGATCACCCCCGCCGATATCGCCACCCAGCAACGCGTGGCGGATTATCTGTTGGCGGCGAAGGTCATCCCGAGGAAGATCGATGCCGCAAAAGCGGCGTGGACCGGCTGGACACCCGCAAAATGAGCCGGGAACGGCGCTGGGCTCTGGCGAACAGCGCGCTCACCCCAGCGATCGTGCCGGTGGGATTGCTGCTTGCCTGGCAGCTGGCTTCAAGCCTTGGCGTGCTGCCGTCCAATATCCTGCCCGCACCGACGGCGGTGGTGGTCGCGGCGGGGGAATTGATCGCCAACGGGCAACTCGTCGCCAATCTCGCGGTCAGCACCGCGCGCGCGCTGACCGGGCTGGTGGCGGGCGGCGCGATCAGTTTCCTGCTGGGCCTGCTGTGCGGCGTGTCGCCAACCGCGCGGCGGCTGCTAGACCCGACCTTGCAGATGGTGCGCACGATTCCGCATCTCGCGTTGCTGCCGCTCGTCATTTTGTGGTTCGGCATTGGCGAGCAGGCCAAGGTGCTGCTCGTCGCCTGGGGCATCTTCTTTCCGATCTACCTCAACACCTATCACGGCGTCGTTTCGACCGACCCGCAGGTGATCGAGATGGGGCGGATCTACGGCATGTCGCGCTGGGACCTGTTCCGCCGCGTGATCTTTCCCGGTGCCCTGCCCTCGATCCTGGTCGGCTTGCGCTTCGGGCTGGGCATCATGTGGCTGACGCTGATCGTCGCCGAGACGATCGCCGCCAATTCGGGCATCGGTTATATGGCGATGCAGGCGCGCGAGTTCAGCCAGACCGACATCATCGTGCTGTCGATCTTCGTCTATGCCGCGCTCGGCAAGCTGGCCGACAGCCTGACCCGCTTGCTCGAACGTCGTCTCCTGCGCTGGAACCCCGCTTATGCCTTGGCTTGATCGATGAGTGCGCCTCAGCTCCGCGTCGTCGCCCCGACCGTCAGGCCGCGCACTGGCGCGCCGGTGGCGGTGCGGGGCCTGACGGTCGAATTCGGCGAGACCCGGGTGCTCGACCGGCTGGATCTCGATCTGGCGGCGGGCGAGTTCATCTCGATTGTTGGGCGCTCGGGATGCGGCAAAAGCACCTTGTTGCGCGCGATCCTCGGACTGCTGAAGCCGAGTGCGGGGCGGATCGACACCGATGTCGCCGCCGCCCGCGTCGTCTTTCAGGAACCGCGCCTGCTGCCCTGGGCAAGCGTGCGCGACAATGTCGCCGTCGGTGCGCGTGGCATTTCCGACCGTGCCGAGCGGGATCGCCTGATCGACGCGCGGCTGGCGGAGGTCGGGCTGGCCGACAAGGCGAATGCCTGGCCCGCCAACCTGTCGGGTGGCCAGCGCCAGCGGGTGTCGCTGGCGCGCGCGCTCATCAGCCGACCGCGCCTGCTGGTGCTCGACGAGCCGCTTGGCGCGCTCGATGCGCTTACCCGGATCGAGATGCAGGGGCTGCTGGAACGCGTCTGGGCGAGCGAGAGCTTTTCCGCGTTGCTGGTGACGCACGACGTCGCCGAAGCGGTGGCACTGGGCGACCGGGTGATCGTGCTGGAGGGCGGGCGCATCTCGCTCGACATCCGCATCGACGTGCCACGGCCGCGTCGGCACGGCGATGCCGAGCTGGCGCGGGTCGAAGGGCTTATCCTCGATCGCTTGCTCGGGCGTTAGAAGGAGCCCTGCTTTACACCCTCACGTAACGCGCCCAGCGGCACTCTGCCCCGCAATTGGGGGGAGCAGCGGGCGGACGGGCGGCAATGCCTCAACCGAGCGGTTGGGTAGGTTGAGCTTGGGGAAGAGCAACTCGGCGACGCGGTACGCTTCCTCGATATGCGGGTAGCCCGAGCCGATCACCGTATCGATCCCGATATCGGCATATTCCTGCAAGCGCTCGGCGATGCTGTCGGGGCTGCCCACCAAGGCGGTGCCCGCCCCCGTGCGGACCAGCCCGATGCCAGCCCACAAATTGGGGGCGAGTTCGAGATTGTCGCGGCTGCCCTTGTGCAACGCCTGCATCCGCGCCTGGCCGACCGAGTCCGAGCCCTTGCTCAGCATCGCCTGGAACTGCTCGATCTGCACGTCGGAGACATGCCGGATGAGATCATGTGCGGCGGCCCAGGCAGCGTCGTCGGTTTCGCGGACGATGAAGTGGATCCGCAAGCCAAAGCGGATCGTGCGCCCGCGCTTGGCGGCGCGGGCGCGGACGTCGTCGATCACTTCTTTCAGTTGCTGCGGCGGTTCGCCCCAGGCGAGATAGACGTCGACATGCTCGGCGGCGATCTCTCGCGCGATGTCGGAGGATCCGCCGAACCACACCGGCGCGTGCGGGGTTTGCACGAACGGGAAATTGAGCTGTCCGCCGGTGATTGACAGATATTTGCCCTGCTGCGTGACCGTGTCGCCGCGCGCCAGCTTGCGCCAGATGTCGAGGAATTCGGCAGTCTGTTCATAGCGTTCGGTATGATCGAGATAGATGCCGTCCTGTGCCAGCATTCGCGGGCTGCCGCCGGTCACGACGTTGAGCAATGCGCGCCCGTTGCTCAGTCGGTCGAGCGCGGCGGCCTGGCGGACCGCTTCGGCGGGGGCGGTGAGACCGGGGCGCAGCGCCACCAGCAGTTTCAGGCGCTCGGTGAACGGCGCGATCGACGCGGCGGTGATCCAGGCGTCGGCACAGCCCGCGCCGGTCGGCATCAATACGCCGTAGAAGCCAAGCCGATCTGCGGTCACCGCCACTTCGCGCAGATAAGCAGGCGTCGGCGCGCGTTCGCCGATCGGCGAGGCGAGATAGCGCGCGTCGCCGCCCGAGGGGATGAACCACAGGAAATCAAGCGGAGTGCGTGGCTGCGATACGACTTGGATCATGTAACTCTCCCTTGCGACACTAAGGGTGGACGCTTGCGGACTGTCCGACCCTTAGGTTCGGGTGCAGGTTCGGTCCGGATCGGGGGGAAGGGGCGGGCATCGCGGCAGACGCAAAATCCATTGCCGGACTTTCGAAAGAGCGCCTGATGCTGGGGAAGGAGCGCGAGGGACGTTCGATTCATGCGGATGCGTTGTTCCGTGCGGCCGGTGAAAAGGCTTGCGCTTAATGTCCTTCAAAAGGATAGGGATTGCAACGCAGCGAAACCCTTAGCGCAGCCAAGAACAGCTTCTTTCGTGGTGAGTGAGGTGGTGAGACCGTAAACCGCCGCTTGGCCGGGCGATAGCGATCATCGGTGGCGGTACCGTCGCGGTCGTGGCAGGCGCGGCTTTTCCACGCCTTCAGAACCGAGACCGTCAGAGTTGCCATGACAGACCTTGCCCTGCTGTACGAACACCCCGCCTGGTTCACGCCGCTGTTCGACGCGCTTGATCGGCGCGGAATCGACTATGTCACCCTCAAGCCCGATGGGCATTTCGACCCCGGCGATCGCCGCGTTCCGGGGCATGTGGTGTTCAACCGTATCGCAATGTCCAGCTTTTTGCGCAGCGACGAACATCCCATCTTTTATGCGGCGGCGCTGCTTGACCACTGGCACCGCGCCGGTGCGCGGATCGTTAACGGGCCGGATGTGCTGGCAATCGATTCGTCCAAGGCACGCCAGCTTTCGCTGATCGCCGGGCTGGGGCTCGCCATTCCCGAAACGCGCATTGTTCACCGCGTCAGCGACGTTGAGGCGGCGGCCGCTTCGCTCGCTTTCCCGCTCGTCGTAAAGGCCAATATCGGGGGCTCGGGCGCGGGGATTGCGCGGTACGATACGCTCGATCAATTGCGCGCGGCGATCGTGGATGGCCTGTTGCCGACGAGCATCGACGGGGTTCTGCTCGTCCAGGATTTCGTGCCCGCGCGGGATGGTACGGTCACGCGGATCGAAACGCTGGACCGCCGCTATCTCTATGCCCTTGATATCGCGGGGGGCGGAGTGTTCGATTTGTGCCCTGCCGACGCATGCCAAATTCCGGGCGCGCCGATCCCGATGGTTTCGGCCGACCCGGCCCCCGGTTGGCGCGACGCGGCGGAGCGGATCGCGCGCGCGGTCAATCTCGACGTCGGCGGGATTGAGGTGATGATCGACGATCGCGACGGCACGCCGCGCTTTTATGATATTAATGCGCTGTCCAATTTCGTCGCGAAGCCGCTCGACATCCTCGGTTGGGATCCGCACGACCGCTTGGTCGACTATCTGGTGCAGGTCATCGAAGGGACGAAAGGCTGATGCGTTATGGATATTGGACGCCGGTGTTCGGCGGCTGGCTGCGCAATGTGGCCGACGAGGGCATGGACGCGAGTTGGGATTATACCCGACGCCTGACCCAGCGGGCCGAACACCTCGGCTATGACCTCACGCTGATCGCCGAGCTCAATCTGAACGATATCAAAGGTATCGATCAGCCCGCGCTCGATGCCTGGTCAACCGCAGCGGCGCTCGCCGCAGTTACCCAGAGCATCGAGCTGATGGTCGCGGTGCGTCCCAACTTTCACCATCCCGCGCTATTCGCCAAAGCCGCCGCTAATATTGACCAAATTGCTGGCGGGCGTCTGGCGCTGAACGTCGTTTCCTCCTGGTGGGCGGATGAAGCGCGGCAATATGGCCTGCAGTTTGACGAGCATGACGATCGGTATGCGCGCACCTCCGAGTGGCTCGACGTGGTCGAAGGGCTGTGGACGCAGGACCGGTTCAGCTTCGACGGGCAATTCTACCGCACCCGGGACGCGATCTGCGCGCCCAAGCCCGCCAAGCGGCCAACGGTCTATGCCGGTGGGGAAAGCGAGAAGGCCAAGGCGATGATCGCGCGTCAGTGCGATGCCTATGTGATGCATGGCGATCCGGTCACTGCGATTGCGCCCAAGATCGCCGACATGGCCGCGCGGCGCGAAGCGGTCGGTGGCGCACCGATGCGCTACGGCATGGCCGCCTATGCGATCGTCCGAGATAGCGAGGCCGAGGCGAAACGCGAGTTGGAGCGGATCACCACGGTGACCGATCTGCCCGCCGGCTATGCCAATTTCGATCAGTGGCTGTCGGGCACGCAGCTTGAGCGCGAATTGAAGATTCAGGAATATTCGGTGTCCAATCGCGGCCTGCGCCCGAATTTGGTCGGCACGCCCGAACAATTGCGCGAACGCATCGCTGAATATGAGGCGGCAGGCCTCGATTTGCTGTTGTTGCAGATGAGCCCGCAGGCCGAGGAAATGGAGCGCTTTGCGGCACAGGTGATGGTGCCGTGATCGAACTGATGGACGTCTTTCCCGGCAACGCCGGCATCGCGTTGGACGGCGTCTCGCCGTAGATCGAACGCGGTGAGGTTTTCGGCGTGATCGGACGTTCGGGTGCAGGCAAATCGCCCCTGACCCGGCGGATCAGCCGCTCGCCGCGAGCCGATAGCGAGGATTGCGTGCATCGATCGCAGCTTGCCAGACGCGCAGCACATTGCCGCCCCAGAGCTGCTCGATCTGCGCCGGGGTGTAGCCACGCTGTCTCAGCGCGGCAGTGACGTTTGCCGTCTCTCCGACATCGGACCATCCGGTTACGCCGCCGCCGTGATTGAAGTCCGACGACAAGGCGACATGGTCGATGCCGATGCGCTTGACCGCATAATCCACTGCGTCGATCAACTCGCGCAACGTCGCTCTGGGCTCGGCACCGACGATCTCGTGGTAGCGGCGGTCATAGTCCGCCTGCTGCTCGGGCGAGAGCACCGTGCTCCCGCTTTCGGAAAGCCCATATCCGGCGCGCAGCTTGGCGACGGCTTCCGTCGTTTGCGGGCTGCGCGCATGTAGATAGGCGCTGAACGCATTGATCGCGATTACGCCACCCTTGGCTTTCAACGCATCGAGCTGCGCATCGCTCAAGTTGCGCGATGCATCGACAAGCGCACGCACGTCCGAGTGGCTGGCGATTACCGGTGCGCGGCTTAGTGCCAGCACCTGATCGAACGCCGCGTCCGACAATTGCGAGACGTCGATCAGAACGCCCAGATCGTTGAGCCGCTGCACCGCCTGCCGCCCGAGCGGCGACAGCCCGCCATGCTCAGCCGTTCTGTCGCCCAACTGCAAGGCAGGGCGCGAGGAATCCGCAAACTGATTGTGCCCGGCGTGGACGAAACCGACGATCCGCACGCCGCGCGCATACCAGCGATCGAATGCGTCGACGTCGTCGCCCGCTGGCCACGCATTGAGCAGGCTCTCGACCACGGCGAAGCGGTGCCCGGCGACGATGCGTCGAACGTCGGCGGGCGAGCGGGCCAGCGCGGCGCGCGTCGGGTTGCCATCGGCGATGGCGTGGATTGCCGCGTCGCGTGCGATCGCGTCGCGCTGCGCGGTTGCCAGCGATGCGGGGTCGCGCGGCCCCTGTGCCACGAACAGGGCAACCGCGGCAGCGGTCAACCCGCCGCTTTGCGCGCGTGCGAGGTCGAACTGGGAACTCGGGTCGTTCAGGCCGTTCCACCCCGGCGTCGCGGCCGTCTTGGGCAGGTCGAGATGCGGATCGAACACGATGGTCTGCGCGGCGATGGGGGTGGCGGCAAGCAGGGCGGCCAGGAACGGGACGGTGTGTCGCATCGAGAGATCCTTTGATCAGAGCAATTCGGGATAGCCGGCCACCACCGCTTCGATCTCAAGCGAGCGCAGTGGCGCGTAGCGTTCGGTGCCGCCGGTGATGATATCGCGCAGGAAGAGTGCGTCGCGCGCAGCGGCGAGGCCGGGATCGGCGACGACCTGCGCGAGTGCAAGGCGCAGCGCGGCGACCGCTTCGATCGGGGTGGCGCGCGACGTGACGAAGGGCGGCGTGGCGCTTTCCGCAGTGGTGGCGAGGATACGCAACGCGTCGATTTGCTCCGGGCTATCGCGTTTCACCGCAGCAAAGGTGACGCTGTCGATGGCGGCGATGTCGGCATCGCCGCGCACGATCGCTGCGACACTCTCCCGATGCGATCCGGTCTGGAGAACGGTGCCGAAGAAGCGACCGCCATCGGCCAGCGGCGCGACGATCGCGCGAAACAGATTCATGCCGGTGTTGGAGTCCGTGCCGTTGATCGCGGCGGCGCGACCACGATAGGCCGGGAGCGTCGGCGCGTCGTCGTGGCGGGCGACCAGGAAGCTGCGGTGCAAACCGAGGCCGGAGGCCGGGGTATCATAGACCGGGGTCGCAAGGACGCGCAGCTTCAGCGACGGATCGGAAATCAGCGGAAATCCGCAAATCTGGCCGAATAACAGATCAGGATCATGCCATAGCGTTTGGACGGTGCGGCTGCGATCGAGGTGGCGCGGTACCCCTTTGATCCCGCGCGCGCCCAGAATGCGGGCAATCTCGTTCCACAGGCGATCGTTTGCGGCTTGCTGCGGCCCATGATCGTACATGCCGAGCGAGGCGACGCGCTGCTTCATACGGACGTGCGATGGGTGGGGTGGAGCGGCGCGTCGTGCGAACGGAGCGCGAAGCGGCGCAGGATCTGGCCATAACCATCATAGACGACCGCGCCCGGCGGGATCAGCTGGGTGCGGTTCCGGCGGTGATAGGCGGGCAGGCGATACCAGGCGAGGCCGGGCCGCGCGTGATGCGCTGCGTGCAGATTGTTGTTCAGGAAAAGCAACGCCAAAAGACCGCCACGCTCGACAGTTGCCGCCCGGCTGGGTGTGGTCAGGTCCGCGCGGTGCTCGGCGTGGCTGCGCAACGCGGTGAGCGCCATGCCGGGATAGACGAAATACGCACAATAGCTCGCAAGACCGAGACCGACCCAGTCGAGCCACGCCAGCAAGAGCATGACCGCCCCCAGATGTGGCACCCAGTCGCGCAACACTGCGCCCGGATCCAACGCGGCTCGGCGTCCCTCGTCGATCAGGAACCGCACGATCGCAATCGGCGGCCCGATCAGCATGTGTCCGAACAAGGTCGACTGCAGCCGTGCCGCCAACCAGGCAACGCCCCGATGTCGATCGACATAGCGCGATTCAGGGTCTGCGAGCGGGTCGGTGATTGCGGGGCTGGCGTGATGCGCGATGTGGCTTCGCCGATAACATGCATAGGGGAGCCACAGGCTCAATGGCACGAAGCCGATTGCCTGATTGATCGCGGGGATAGAGGTCGGATGCCCGTGAATCGTTTCGTGCTGGAGCGAGCCGTGCCATGCCACGATCCAGCCGCCCAACAGCAACAGAACGGGCAATGGCAACGCGTCATGCCAGAGAGTGAGGGCGCTCCAGGCACCATAGATCGTCCCCGCCACCAACGCCGTAGGCCAGTCGAAGCCGTGGCGCGCCTCCGCGGTTCCGGGGGTAAGGGGCATTGGCATGGAGATGTAAAATCCCGGTCCGGAACGTATATCCCAAAACTCTATCAAAGTAGTAGGATATACAACGCTGCCGATCTTGGCCTTTGCCAAGTTTTGCTTTTGTCATCTGCCCCTCCGGTGTCGGGCCGGGGGAGGGGTGGGCGGCAAGCTCCGACCGACCCCGGGCGCAGCAATATTGGCAACGCCTGCGCAGGCTACGCGGATGGTTGTGTTAACGCGCTAGATTGTCAGGACGATACCGCCTCGGATATCGTCTGCACTAAGGGCGCACGGGTTGCCGTCGCCCGCCGGACGCTGACGATCACGGCGACCAAGCCAAGTGCAGAGGCAACGGCACCGGTAAGCGCCACGGCGGGATAGCCGATACCGGCCGCAATGACCCCGCCGCCCGCCGCTGCGCCGATCGCGTTGCCCAGGTTGAACGCGCCGATGTTCATCGCCGAGGCGAGGTTGGGGGCGTCCGAGGCGGCATGCATCACCCGGATCTGCAGGGGCGGGATCAGAGCGAAGCTCGCAATGCCCCATAGAAAGACGAGAATTGCAGTCGGCACGGCAAACGACATCAGCATCGCAAAAGCGACCAGGATCACCGTCAGCGACGCCAGCGTTACGATCAGCGTCCGATCGACCGAGCGATCGGCAAAGCGGCCGCCGAGCCAGTTACCGATGGTCAGCCCCACGCCGTACGTCACCAGCATCGCGGTAACGAAGCCGAGCGACGCGTGCGTCATTTGGCGCAGGATCGGCGTGATGTAGGTGAAGACGGTGAACATCGCGCTCGCCCCGACCACGGTCAGGGCAAGTGCGGCAAGCACCGGTCCGCGCGTCAAGACGCGTAGCTCGGCCATGGCATTGGCGTCCTTGGGGGCAGGCAATACCGGCAGGGTGAGCCGCAATGCGGCCATCGTCGTGACACCCAGCGCGGTAATCCCCCAGAAGGATGTGCGCCACCCGAGATGATCGCCCGCCCAGGTCGCGAGCGGCACGCCGACGATGTTGGCGATCGTGAGCCCCATGAACATCGCCGCGACCGCTCCGGCGCGGCGCTCGGCCGGCACGAGACTTGCGGCGACGACCGAGCCGACACCGAAGAATGCGCCGTGATTGAATGAGGTCAGCACCCGTGCGGCCATCAGCATGGCGTACCCGGTCGATACTGCCGCCAGCAAATTGCCAAGGGTGAAGATACCGGCCAGTGCGATCAGCAATGTCCGCCGTGGCACACGGCCCGTCGTCAACGTCATCAGCGGCGCGCCGATCACCACGCCCAATGCATAAGCGCTGATCAATAACCCGGCGGTCGGTATCGACACGCGAAGATCATTCGCGATGACGGGCAAAAGCCCCATGGGGGCAAATTCGGTGACGCCGATTCCGAAAGCGCCGACGGCAAGGGCAAGGAGGCCGGGATTGAGCTTCATCGATCGAGTCCTCGAACGCGTGCGGGGATCAGGCGAGCGAAGCCGCCCTGCTGGCGATGGGGGGTGTGCGGAGGGGGCGATACGGGGCCGAAGCCAGGCACGGTGACGCGCGGCCGCGATACTCCAGGTTGGCGAACATCCATATCCACATCTCTACTTGCTATGTCGGGGCACAAATGGATTGTCTGGCATTGACTTATTCCGCGCGCCCGGCGCGAAAGATTTTGGATAGCGTTGTAAAGGCGGGATGGGGGCGGACCGCGCCCAGGCGCTGGAGGTGTTCGCGACCGTCCATCCCGTGAGGCGTTTTTCCCCTCGCGCCCGTCGTCACGCCGCAGCCGGGATGCGGGCATTTGTGCCAGCGCGACAACTTATTCCTTGTAATCCCCTTCCTGCTATATATCTGCACGGGCAGATAATGAAGGTGAAGCAATGGCCGTTTTCAGTGTGGACGATTGCGCCGCAAGCCGGGCACCGGGCCGGATGCTGCGTCGCCTTGACAAGGTCATGTCGGCGTTCGTCGAATCCAAGCTTGGTGACCATGATCTGAGCTATCAGCAGTGGATCGCGTTGCGGACGGTGGCCGAAGGCATTGTCGGCAATCCCGGGCAATTGGCGCGCGAATTGGGCATCACGACCGGCGCGGCGACGCGGCTGATCGATGTGCTGGAGGCACGCAGCCTGCTCGAGCGCGATCGTGGCGATGCCGACCGCCGCGTCGTCCGGCTGATGGTAACGCCTGCCGGGCGCGAGAAGGTGTTCGCGTTGCAGCCGCTTATCGTCAATGCGTGGAACGAAGTGGTCGCCGATTATTCGCAGCAGGAAGCTGCGGACATGGTCGCGATGTTGGTCAAGCTGCTTGCCGCAGCCGAACGTGTTGCGGGCGATCTGCCGCCGGTGGAGCGCGAAGCATGAAGCGCGCAACTGGCCTGGCGTCGCTCGGCGCGCTGCTGCTTGCGTCGTGCGCTGCGGTCCCCCACGATGCGCCGCAGGTCGCGCAGCTTCAGCCCGCTACCCTCGGTCTTTCGGCGCAAGGTGCGACGATTGCGCCCGATTGGTGGACCGTGTTCCAGGACCCGCAGCTCGACTCGCTGGTCGCGATGGGGCTTGCCGCCAATCCGACGCTCGACCGCGCGCTGGCGCGGGCGCGAAGCGCGGAGGCGACGCTGGGAGTGCGGCGCGCCGACCAGTTGCCGCAGGTCACCGTTGACGGCCAGTCGCTCTACCAACGTTTTCCCGAACGTTCGCTGTATCCGCCGCCTTACGCGGGCAATGCCTATCCGATGTCGACGGTGCAGGCGAACCTCAACTGGAACCTTGATCTGTTTGGGCGTCAGCGCGCGTTGGTGGTCGGCGCGCGTGCCGATGTCGCTGCCGCAGCGCTCGATGCCGCCGCAGCCCGGCTGATGGTGTCGACCTCGATTGCGCAGGCCTATATCGGCCTGGCGCGGGCCGAGCGGTTGATCGGCGTCGCCGACAGTTTCGTCGCGACACGGCGGCAGGCGTTGGGCTTCGTCAATTCGCGGATCCACAACAAGCTCGCGAGCCAGTTCGAATTGCGGCAAGCGGAAACGCTGCTCGCCGAGGCCGAGCAAGCGCGCACGCGGGCGGTTTCGCAGCGGGAGTTGCTGGTCCATGCGATCGCTGCGCTGGTCGGGCGGGGGGCCGATTTCTACCCGCAGATCGCCAGCCCCAAGCTCGCCTTCGACACGCCACCGGTCGTGCCCGAGACGCTCCCCGCCGATCTGCTCGGGCGGCGTCCTGATCTTCTCGCCGGACAAGCGCGGATCGACTCCGCCGCGGCTGGACGGCGGGTGGCGCGCGCAGACTTCCTGCCCAATGTCAGCATCCAGGCGCTGGCGGGTTTTGCTGCACTTGGCCTTGGCAGCTTCTTCGATCTGGGCGCGCGCACCTATGGCGCGGGCCCGGCGATCCACGTGCCCATCTTTGAGGGCGGCAAGCTAAAGGCGCAGTATCGCGGCGCGACGGCGGCACTCGACGAAGCGGTTGCCGCTTATGACGACGCCGTGCTCGGCGCGGTGCGCGATTCGGCCGATGCGTTGACGCATGTCCGCGCGTCCGACCAGGACACCGCTGAACAGCGGCGCGTTGTGGCGGGCTTGCGCGAGACGGTCCGGCTCAACCAGGTCCGCGTCTCCACCGGACTCGGGTCGCAACTCGACACGATCGATGCGGGTTTCCGCTTGCTCGAAGCCGAGCAAGCCTTGGTCTCGCTCCAGTCCGACGCCCTCACGCATCGCATCCAGCTCATCGCCGCACTCGGCGGTGGGTTTCAATCCTCCCCGCCGCTTGCTGCGGCCCATGCGGACATGCCCTCATGAACGACCAGACCCCCGCCGACTGGAAGCGCCAGGCCGAAACGGCCGAATCTGTCGATCCGATCGTTGGCCCTGAACCGATCGCCGCCGAACCTGCGCCCGCGCCTGTCGACCCCGCGATTGCCCGCCGTTCGCGCACGCGGCGGATCGGTTTTGCCGTACTCGCGCTGATCGTGCTGGTCGGGCTCGCGCTATACGCGCTCAGCGTCTTCACCGCGCCAGCGACCGAAGCAACCGATGATGCCTATGTCGCGGGCAATGTCGTTGCGGTCACTGCGCGCGACGGTGGCACGGTGCTGGCGCTGCACGCCGACAATACCCAGTCGGTCAAGCGCGGTCAGCCGTTGATCGATCTCGATCCTGCAACCACCGCTGTCCAGATGGACGCTGCCGAGGCGGCGCTCGGGCTTGCCGTCCGCGCGGTGCGGGCGGGCTACGCGCAAGTCGACGAAGCCGGTGCCGAAATCGGGCAAGCCGAGGCCGATCTATCGCGCGCGCAGAATGACTATACGCGCCGCCAGGGTGCCGCGCGCGATGGGGCGGTCTCCGGGGAAGAACTGGCGCATGCGGCGGATGCGGTGACGACCGCTCGCGCGGCGCTTGCCCTGGCCCGCGCCAAGCAAGCGCAGGCCGCCAGCACGATCGCCGGCACCGATATCGCCAACAACCCACAAGTGCTGGCAGCGATCGCCGACATGCGGCGTGCGGCGATCGACGCCAGCCATATGAAGATCGTCGCGCCCGTCACGGGGATCGTGGCACAGCGCACCGTCCAGCTCGGCCAGCGCGTAGCGGCGGGCACCCCGCTGATGGCGGTGGTGCCGCTCGACAGCGTGTGGGTGGACGCCAATTTCCGCGAGACGCAGCTCCAGCATCTCCGGGTCGGGCAGCCCGTTACGGTCACCGCCGATGTGTATGGCAAGGGTGTGATCTTCCACGGCAAGGTGCTTGGCCTCGGTGCGGGCAGCGGCAACGCTTTCTCGCTGCTGCCGCCGCAAAATGCCTCCGGCAACTGGATCAAGATCGTGCAGCGTGTGCCGGTGCGCATCGCGCTGGATCCCGCCGAATTGCGTGCGCATCCGCTCAGGATCGGGCTCTCGGTCAATGCCGTGGTTGCGACGAGCAACCTGTCCGGGCCGATGGTCGCTGGCAGCGCGGCGCCGGCGGGGGGCGTGCAGCAAAGCCTTGACGGTGGTCCAGAGGTCGATGCGCAGATTCGCCGGATCATCGCGCAGAATCTCGGACGCGACCGGTGAGCGCAACCGCCGGCGCGGGGGCGGTCCCGCTGCGCGGCGCGACGCTGGCGATCACGTCGCTGGCGCTGGCGCTCGGCACGTTCATGCAGGTGCTCGACGGCACGATCGCCAACGTGTCGCTGCCGACGATTGCGGGCAATCTTGGCGTGTCGACCGATAACGGGACGTGGGTGATCACCTCCTTCGCGGTCGCCAATGGCGTCACGGTGCCCCTTACCGGCTGGCTGATGCAGCGCTTTGGCGTGGTACGCACGTTCACCGCCTCGGTCGTGTTGTTCACGATCGCCTCGCTCCTGTGCGGTCTGGCGTGGGATCTGCCTTCGCTGATCGGCTTTCGCATCCTGCAGGGAGCCGTGTCTGGGCCGATGATCCCGGGCAGCCAGGCGCTGCTGATCGCGATCTTCCCCGCCCATAAGCGCGGTACCGCGCTCAGCATCTGGTCAATGACGACGCTGACCGCGCCCGTGCTGGGGCCGGTGCTGGGCGGGTACATTTCGGACAATTACCATTGGGGCTGGATCTTCTTGATCAACGTCCCCGTCGGGATCGTTTGCGCGCTGATCTCGTGGCGCTCGCTCTCGACCCGCGAGACGCCGACGCGCAAGCTGCCGATCGACACGGTCGGGCTGATGCTGCTCGCCTTCTGGGTGTTCAGCCTGCAGACGATGCTCGATCTCGGCAAGGATCGCGACTGGTTCAACAACCCGCTGATCGTCGTGCTGACGGTATGCGCGCTGGTCGGCTTTGTGGCCTGGGTCATTTGGGAGATCACGGATGGCAATCCGGCGGTCGATCTCAGCTTGTTCCGACGGCGCAATTTCGCGTTCGGAACGCTGGCGCTGTGCCTCGGCTATGCGCTGTTCTTCGCCAACAACCTGCTGCTGCCGCTCTGGCTGCAGGAGCAGATGGGCTACACTGCGACCTGGGCTGGGTTTGTCGCGGCACCGAGCGGCATCGTCGCGGTCATCGCGACGCCGTTCGTCGGGCGGCTCAAGATCGATACGCGTTGGCTCGCGACGATGGCGTTCCTCGCTTTTGCGGGATCCTATTTCCTGCGCTCGCAATATACCCCCGATGCGAGTTTCTGGACGCTTATGTTCCCGCTGCTATTGCAGGGGCTGGCGATGAGCATGTTCTTCGTGCCGTTGGTCACGCTGTCGTTCGACGGATTGCCGGGCGAGCGCGTGCCGTCGGCGAGCGGAATTTCCAACTTTGCGCGCATCACTGCGGGCAGTTTCGCGGCGTCGATCATCACCACCTATTGGGATCGCCGCGAAGCGCTCCACCAGACTCGGCTGACCGAGGTCGGTACCGACTATTCGCCGACGTACCGGCACATCACCGATCAGTTGCAAGCCGCCGGCATGACCCAGCAGCAGGCGGCTGGCTCGGTGATGCGCCAAATCGTCAACCAGTCCTACCTGCTCTCCTCGCTGGAATTGTTCTGGATCTGTGGCTGGATGGCGCTGGTTATGATCGGCGTGATCTGGATGACGCGACGTCCGGCACCGAGCACGCATGTCGTGGCGGCGGATTAATACGGCACCGACCGGGCGCGCGAACCGGATATGCGCTCCCGTTCGGCTCCGCCGATTTAAAGTTCGATAATGCCGCGTTTTGCCGCGATCGTGACGGCGTGGGTCCTGTCCGAAGCGGAGAGCTTCAAAAAGATCGTTTTCATATAGCTTTTTACCGTCACTTCGGTGAGCCCTAGCCGGTTGGCGATCTGGCGATTGGAGTTGCCGTTCGCGGCCAGCGACAGCACGGTGGTCTCCCTTTCACTCAGAGCGTCTCCAGCGACTTGGAGCGACATCCCCGCCGCAACCTGCGGGTCCAGATGTTTTCCACCGCGCCGAACGGACTTGATCGTATCGATCAGTTCGTTGCGAAGGCTGTTTTTGAGCAGGTAGCCAGCCGCGCCTGCGCGCAACGCGCGAAGCGCCTGGGCGTCGCCCGCACTGGTGGTGAGAACCACAATCCGTGCGTCCGGCCATTCCTGGCGAATTCCGGCAATGGCATCGACGCCGTTCAACTTGGGCATCTGTAGATCCATGAGAACGACGTCGGGAAGATGCTCGCGATATTGGTTGATCGCCTCATATCCGTTCGACGCTTCCGCCACGACAACGAGGCCGGGCTGGGTCTCGATAACCGCGCGAATGCCCTCGCGGAGAAACGAATGGTCGTCCGCGACCAGAACTCTGATGGGCGATATATCCGTCACAACCGTGCTATGCCCTGTCGAAATTGCAGACACTAGGCGGAACTCGCGCACAACTTCGCCACGCGCTCGCCCACCGATGGCCTGAGCGGGTACAAGCGGAGGTGCCGTGTTCGTCAACCATATGCGGCAAACCGCGCTGCAGTCACTTCGCGCACGCCCAGCGTTTCCGCCATCCGTACCAGGTCGGCCAGCGATTGGGCATGCATCTTGCGCATCATGTTGCCCCGGTGGATCTTAACCGTAATTTCGCTGACGTTCAGTCGTCCCGCGACCTGCTTGTTCAAAAGGCCCGCAGTTACCAGGCTCATGACCTCCCGTTCGCGCGGGGTCAGACCATTATACAATCGGCGGGTGTGGTCGTCCCTGCCATGAGCCGCCCGACGGGCCTGGTTGAGGGCGACGGCCTCGGCGATGGCGGCGAGTATGTCGTCGTCATTGCATGGCTTCGTCAGGAAATTGACCGCCCCGGCTTTCATCCCGCGCACTGTCATCTGAATGTCGCCGTGCCCGGTCATCAGAATGATCGGGACATGGATATGGCGGTCGAGAAGCTCTTGCTGGAAATCGAGCCCGTTCAAACCGTTAAGGCGGACGTCCAGCAGCAGACAGGCCGCCTCGTCCGCGCGGCTGCATGTCAGATATTGGTCGGGCGTTTCGAAGGTGAGCACCGTAAATCCGACTGACCGCAGCAGGCTATCCATGGCCGCGCGCACGTCGCTGTCGTCATCAAGGACGCAGATCGGTCCGACGGCCTGTGTAGCGGTTGCGTCTATCATGATTTTTCCCACCAATGGACCGTTAGCCGAGCGGGAAATGCCCGCAGTCCATGGCCTAGTCCGAAAAAGCTTGCTCGCCAGCTATCCATGCAGGTGCGGGTGCCAGACCTTTGTATGATGAGCGCGCGCAAGGGGGCCGCCGGAGGTCATCCGGGGTGGCGCACCGCGTGACGCTGGCCAGGGCGAACCTGCCCCGTCGATCGGCACCATCCTTTCGTTGGCGACCGCGCAAAGGCGCAAATGATGCCAAGGTCGCGTGTCCTTTGTCCTTCAGCGCGCGCTTGCTACGTTCTTGCGGATCTGCATCCGCAAATCGCTGCTGAGCGATGCCGCGTTCGCCGCAGGCTGGCTCGCAGGCAACATAATTTCGACCGTAGCGCCGCCCGTTTCGGCGTCGCGCAAGCTGATCGATCCACCATGGGCCTCGATGATCGTACGACAGACAGAAAGGCCAATGCCCATCCCGCCGGGTTTGGTCGAGCGGAATGCCGCAAAAGCCTCGGCCAGAATTTCCGGGGGCCAGCCGGGGCCGCAATCGGTAATTTTCAGGCGGACAACGTCCTCAACGACCATCGTTTCGATCAAAATTCGGCGCTCGTCCGGGGGCGTTTGGGCCATGGCCTGCACTGCGTTTCGAACGAGATTGACCACCACCTGCTGCAACAGGATACGATCGGCGTGGAGCACCGTGCGGGCATTCAACACATGCACCACCCGCGTTCCGCTGTTGATGATATCGGTCTCGATCAGCGTCGTTGCCTCTTCGACAAGGGCATCGATTTCCAGGGCACTGGATTCGGTTTCGGTATTACCAATGATCAAGGCGCGGATGCGGCGGATGACGTCCATCGCGCGCTGTGTTGCGTGCAGCCCGGTCTGGATCGAGGCGTTGACTTCGCCGACCGCGATCGGGTCGCGCCGGAGCCACCGCGTTGCGGCGTCGAGGCTTGTTTGAATCGCGGTAAGCGGTTGCTCAATCTCGTGTGCGATCGAGGCGGACATCTGGCCAAGTGCCGCGCTCTGCTGGGCGCGGGCAAGCTGCTCCTTATTTTCGGCGATGAGGCGAGCGAGGCGGTTCTGCTCGGTCATGTTGAACAGGCTGACGACCACGCGCTCGAGCGGTGAACTGCCCTCGAGACCAAAGGCCATCAAGACATCCAGTTCCTCCCCCTTGGCGGTTCGCACGCGGGTTTGGGTTTGAAACAACGGCTGCTGCTCGGAGATCGCGGTGATGCAGGAAATGAACGCCTCGTCGCTGTCGACGAGGAAGTCGTCGAGTTGCCGCAGAAACGCTTGCTTGTCCGGCACGCCGATCATTCGCAGCGCGGTATCGTTGACGTCGGTGATCAAGACCCTCCGGCGCAGGTCGCCGACAAGGTCGGAGTGATGGGCGAGGTGCTGGCGTATATTGCGCACACCGCGCGCCTGCAAATCGGAAACGGCCGTTTCAATTGGCCGCAAGTCGCACTCCCAAATGGCGACCGCCATGCTGTTAAAGACACCGCGATAGCGTCGCTCGTCGGCCGCCAACTGCCGTTGCAGGCGTTCGGACCGAATGAGTTGTCGGGCTGTTACCGAAATCGCGATGATCCCGATTGCGAGGTTCGGCAAGGCCATCGGCCCGAAGCTGAGCGGCAGGCCCAGGACAAAGGCGGTTATGGCGAGACCGATGCAGATCGCCGCAAAGTGCGCAACCAGCGCCCGCGCTCCGCTATTGCCAAGGATGAGCAGCGGCAGAATGTAAAGGACGGACAAAGCAGGTGATATGATGAAAATCGTATCGGCTGCGAAAATGGCAGCGGTCAGCGCTGCACTGATTACCAAGCTCCAGCCTGAAGCGATGCGACCCTCAAGCGCGCTTGCCGGACGGTACTTTGTCACGGTCGACGTCCTTATAGTGTCCCCAATCTGGCTACATTAGTGGTCCGTGGGCGTCGCCCGATACCCTCGAAAGGGTGGGCGCGCAGGAACTTTTGTTTGCAGCGGATGCGTGTCCCGCGCGCGGTCAGCCAAGGGGGCCGAAAATCTGGCTCAGGCATGCGACTAGACTTTCCGTCGTTCCAGGCTTTTCGAGGAGGCAAAGGATGCCCCCCTCGTTTGCACGCTCCCGGATTTGCTCGGTCGGATAGGCGGTGATCAGGATGAAGGGAATGCGGTCTCCGCGCGCGCGAAGGGTCTCGTGGAATTCAAGGCCGGACATGCCAGGCATATGAAAATCGGAAAGGATGCAGCCAAGCGATTCGGGTGGAGCGTCGAGGAACTCGAGCGCCGACCTGTAAGGCGCGACTTGAAGCCCAAGCGAGCGCACCAGGCTAACGGTTGCGGAGCGGACTAAATCGTCGTCCTCGACGATTGCCACAGTCCGTGCTTCCGGGTCCATTGACGCTCCTGATCGCAGCCCTGTGCGTCGTTCGCTCTTTACACCGTAAAATCGCATCAGAACATCATACAGAGGTCTGGGAATCACGGGGGGCGGCGATTCACAATCGCTGCGATCCGCACGAGATCGGCGACGGTGCGAACGCCCATCTTTTTCATCATGGTGCCACGATGCATCTTTACTGTGATTTCACTGATGCCCAGTTCGGACGCGATCTGTTTGTTCATCAGGCCCGCGACCACCAGCGCCATCACTTCTGTCTCGCGGCGCGTCAGTGCAGCGTGCCGCCTGCTTGCGGCCTCCAGCGCGCCCTCGGTTGCCAAGCGATCGCGATCACGGTCGAGTGCGGCGAGCACGGCGTCTATGATGTCCTGATCACGGAACGGCTTGGCGAGAAAATCGACGGCACCGGCCTTCATCGCGCGGACGCTCATCGCGATATCACCATGGCCACTCATAAAAATGATGGGCGCGCGGTCGCCGCGTTCGGCGAGCTTGGCCTGGATTTCCATGCCGCTCATCCGGGGCAAACGGACATCCACCACCAGACATGAAGGACCTGCGGGGAGGGGATGATCGAGCAACGCTTGCGCGGAATCGAACAGCAGGGTTTGCAGGCCGATCGAGCGAAACAGGGAATCCATTGCTCCCCGCACCATTGTGTCATCGTCGACAATCATCACGGTCGGTGCCAGATCGCCTGGCGCTTCGCCGCCTGCCTGCTCGCCTTGTGACACTCGCCCCCCTTCCAAGATGTCGCGTCGTGCGCGCGCCCGAAGTCAGACCCGGCGCGAGTGTCGCCGTAATATCGCTCGAAGCGCGGCCGTATCGCCCTTTGGGCTTGCGCGGCTGTCCCCGCGCTACCGCGCGGTACACCTGCTTATGCAGGCGCGTGCGATTCTGCCAGCAAACCCAAGTCTGGCAATCCCATACGAAAGGATGATCGACCGGGCGGCCTGATATCGCCCAAGCAGGGCGCGACGCACTTAGGCTGGACGTCGCATAACACCGCTGGGAGACCGTTATGCCGCTGCGACACAAGCGCCTGCGGATTGAGGCAGTGACCACCAGATTGAATGCGGTGTCGTCCCGTGGCTAATGCTCGGCGTCTGGTCACCCGACGCAATCTCCTGATCGTCGCGGTCTTGGGATTGATTGGCGTTCTGGGCGCGTTGGTCGCGAGTTGGCGGCCAGCGATCGCGCCGATTGCCGTTCCTCCACGCGCAAGTTTCGCGCAGACCGAGATCGCGCGCGGCGCAATTCTGGCCAGAATCGGGGATTGCGCGGTGTGTCACACCGCGGATGGCGGACGGCCGTTCGCCGGTGGCCGTGCACTGCCGACCCCGTTCGGCACGCTGTATTCCGACAATCTTACGCCCGATCCCGCCACTGGCATTGGCAATTGGTCGGCGGCGGCCTTTCGTCGTGCGTTGAAAGACGGCGTGGCGCGTGACGGGAGCCATCTCTACCCGGCCTTGCCCTATGAGCATTTCACCCACACCACCGATCGCGACCTTGATGCGCTTTATGCGTATCTGATGACGCGCGACCCGGTGGTGGCCCCGGCACCGCCGAACAAGCTGATCCCGCCGCTCGGATTCCGCCCGTTGCTGGCGGGATGGAAGCTGCTTTTTCTGCACAAGGGGCCGGTAAAGGGTGATCCCACGCAATCGGCCGAATGGAATCGCGGTGCCTATCTGGCCGAAAGCCTCGGCCATTGCGGGGCTTGCCATACGCCACGTAACCTCGCCGGGGCCGAGGAGCGTTCGCGGGCCTATGCCGGCGGCGTTGCGGAGGGCTGGCGCGCGCCCGCGCTCGATGCGCGTAACCCGGCTGCCATCGTATGGACGAAGGACGCGCTGTTCACCTATCTTCGTACCGGTATCTCGCCGCAACATAGCGCGGCGGCCGGGCCGATGGGGCCGGTCGTGGCCGATCTGGCGCAGGTGCCCGAGGGCGATGTCCGCGCCATCGCCACCTATATCGCCTCGAAAATGGCGGGGGGACGACGGGGCAACGCCGCCGTTGCGCGATCGATCGACGCGCCCGACCGTGCGGCGGGCACCAACCCGGCCGGTGCCGTCCTTTTCGCGGGGGCTTGTGCCGGCTGTCATGGACCCGGTGCACCGATGATGGGGCAGGGGCGGCCGTCGCTCGCGCTGGCAACCAGCCTGCGCGACGCCGATCCGACCAGTGCGATCCAGGCTGTGTTGCAGGGGATCGCCCCGCCTGTCGCCGACCGCGGCCCCAAAATGCCGGGCTTTGCCGACAGTCTTAGCAATGCCGAAGTGGCGCAGACGCTGGCCTATGCCCGCGCCCGCTATACGGACGAGCCGGCGTGGGCCGACCTCGAGAAACGCGTGAAGAGCGCCCGCAAGGAAGGCACCGCGCAATGACGATTTCGCTTACCGTCAACGGCGTCACCCATAAGGTGGAGGTCGATCCGGCGACGCCATTGCTTTATGTATTGCGGGGCGAATTGGCGCTCGATGGCGCGAAATATGGCTGCGGACTTGGCCAGTGCGGTGCGTGCACGGTCCAGCTCGATGGCAAGGCGATCTTCTCCTGCGTGACCCCCGTCGCAGTCGCGGCCGGGCGGGCGGTGCGGACGGTGGAGGGGCTGGGCACGATCGACCATCCCGGTCCGTTGCAACGCGCGTTTGCCGAGGAACAGGCGGCGCAGTGCGGCTATTGCATCGCTGGCATGATCATGCGCGCGCAGGCGCTGCTCGATGCCAATCCTCATCCTGACGAGGCGGAGATCCGCCGTCACATGCAGACCAACCTCTGTCGCTGCGGAACGCACATGCGCATCTTGCGCGCTATTCGCCGCGTCGCGGGGCTGCCGCGCGATGGACATACGGCATGAGTACAATTCTTCCTTTGCGTCCTTCGCGTCGCGACGTGCTTGCAGGCGGCGGGTTGCTGGTCGCCTTCAGTTTCGCATCGCGCAGCCTCGCCCTGGCGGGGGGCGGTGAAGGCGGCGGCGGCCCCCAGGTGCTCCGGCCCGACCTTCCGGGCGACCTGAAGATCGCGCCCGAGCTCGATAGCTGGATCCATATCGCGCCTGACGGGAGGACCACGGTGTTTTCGGGCAAGGCCGAGTTGGGGCAGGGCATCCGGACAGCGCTGCTTCAAGTCGTCGCCGAGGAACTCGATCTGCGGCCCGCGCAAATCGACTTCATCACTGCGGACACGGCCCGCACCCCCGATGAAGGGCTCACCGCCGGCAGCCATTCGATGATGGACGGGGGCACTGCGCTGCTGAATGCAGGCGCGAACGTCCGCATGATTTTGACTCGTCAAGCGGCGCAGCTTTGGAGCTTGCCGGTCGACCAGCTTACGACGTCGGGAGACGGCCATGTCGTCGCTCCCGATGGGCGGCGGTTGGCCTATGGGGCGATCGCGGCGAAAGTGTCGCTACATGTCGAGGCGATCCCGAACGCGCCCTTGCGCAACCCCGCGAGCTATCGGACGCTCGGGAAAAATTATCCACGCGTCGATATCCCCGCCAAGCTGACCGGCGGTGCCGCTTACGTCCAGGATTTGCGGCTGCCCGGCATGTTGCATGCAAGGGTGATGCGCGGCCCAAGCTATGGCACCAACCTCGTCACGCCCGATCTGGCGGCGGTGCGCCGGATGCCGGGCGTTGTCGCCGTGGTCGAGAATGGCACCTTTCTCGCGGTCGTCGCGACCAGCGAGTGGCAAGCAATTACCGCTATGCGGGTGGCGCAGCGGGTCAATTACGTCCGGACGATGCCACCGCTACCCGTGGTCGACGGGGTGCAGACCTTGCTCGGCCTGCCGTCACGCGAGATCGTCGTCCTCGATACGCATGACGCCACATCGCCGACGGAACACACGATCACCGCATCGTATAGCCGCCCGTGGATCAGCCACGGCTCGATCGGGCCGTCATGCGCGGTCGCGTGGCTCCGCGAGGACAAGGGCGAGAAAGCGCTGACGATCTGGTCGCACAGCCAGGGTGTGTTCGACGTCCATCGCGCGGTTGCCGGGCTGGTCGGCCTCAAACCCGAGCAGGTTCGCTGCATTCACAGCCCTTCGGCCGGGTGTTACGGCCAGAATGGTGCCGACGACGTCGCCGCCGAAGCTGCCCTGATCGCGATGGCCCTGCCGGGGCGGCCGATCCGGTTGCAGTGGATGCGCGAGCAGGAGTTTGGCTGGGAGCCGAATGGCTGCGGGATGATCACCAAGGTACGGGCATCGCTCGGTGCCGACCGCAAGATCAGTTCGTGGCAGTATGACGTGTGGAGCAATGCGCACAACAATCGGCCGGTCCAGCCCGGCGGCTATGCCGTCGCGCAACAAATCGTGCCGCCTTTCGCACCGCAGGTTCCCGCGCCAATCCCGATGCCCGAGGGCGATGGCGATCGCAATGCCAACCCGCTCTACCGCTTCCGCAACATGCACGTAATCTATCATTTCGTGCCGCAAATGCCGCTGCGCGTTTCGGCGCTGCGGTCGTTGGGTGCGCATCTGAACGTCTTTTCGATCGAGAGCATGCTCGACGAACTTGCGCTTGTCGCGCACGTCGACCCGCTCGATTTCCGCTTGGCGCATATGGAAGATCCGCGCGCGCGCGCGGTCATCACTGCGGCTGCCGAACGTTTTGGCTGGCGGTCTCGGCGCAAGGGCGATGGACGTCGCGGGTGTGGAATGGCGTTTGCGCGCTACAAGAATATCGGTGCCTATTGCGCGATTGCGATGGAAATCGAATTGGTGCGGGAGAGCGGCCGCATCATCGTCCACCGCGTCGTCGCCGCCGTCGATGCCGGTCAGCCGGGCAGTCCCGACGGTATTGCCAACCAGGTCGAAGGCGGGATCATCCAGTCGATCAGCTGGGCAACGCGCGAGGCCGTGACCTATGACCAATCGCGCCGCACCAGTTTCGACTGGGGCACCTATCCGATCCTGCGTTTCGAAGACGTACCCGGCTCGATCGATGTGGTCGTGCTCGATCGACCCGGTCAGCCGTTCCTCGGTGCCGGGGAAACGGCACAGGGGCCGACATCGGCGGCGCTCGCCAATGCGCTGGCGGATGCAACGGGGCTGCGCCTGCGCGACATGCCGCTCGATCCTGCGACGATCCTGACTGCACTCGGGCCCGAGGGGTAATGGCAATGGCCCGCACCCCCGCACGGGAACGGCATCGGCACGGCCGACTGCCGGTCGACTGCGCGATCGTCCAATATGGGCAACCGCTGGACGCCTGGTCGGCGTGAGCGACGCAAGCCTGGTCGTGGTCGGCGCGGACGGTAGGGTCGCGCCACAGAATTCGCCACCGTCGGAGGAGGACCGCCCGATTGGTCCGCTCGCCGCCCTGTCGGTGCGCAATTTTCGACATTTCGCCATTGGCCAGGGCATCAGCCTGATTGGCTCTTGGACCGAGACCGTGGCCCAGGCGATCCTTGTGCTGCAACTGACCAACTCGGCGACCGCAGTGGGATTTGCTACGGCCGCGCGGTATCTCCCGGTGCTGCTGCTGACGCCCTATGCGGGCTTGCTGGTCGACCGGATGAGCAAGCGCCGCTTGCTGGTGGCGACCGCGTCGCTGCTTGCGTCGCTGTCGCTGCTTCAGGCGGGTTTGGTGCTGACGCACCGGATCGACATGACCGTCGTGTTCGTGGTCGCGCTTCTGTTTGGATGCCTGTCCGCGCTGGACAATCCGGCGCGCCAGGCCTTTATCCCGGAAATGGTCGGCAAGCCGCTGATCCGCAACGCGGTCACCATCAACAGCACGATGGTCAATGTCGGTCGCGCGGTCGGACCGCTCGTTGCCGCGTTATTGATCACGACCGTCGGGATCGGTTGGTGCTTTCTGGTCAACGCGATCAGCTTCGCTGCCGTGCTCGCCGCGTTGCTGGCGATGCAACGGTCCGCGCTGCATCCGGTTCAGCGCGTGACGCCGGCCCCCGGGCAACTGCTCGAAGGTTTTCGCTATGCCCTGACCGTCCCCGAAATTCTCGGGCCGGTCGCGATGATGGCATTGATCGGTACGTTCACCTACGAATTCGAGGTTAGTCTACCGCTGTTCGCCAAGGTGTCGCTTGCGGGCGGCGCGGCAAGCTATAGTTGGCTGCTCGGTGCCTTCGGCGCGGGCTCGGTGGTGGGCGGCATCTATTGCATGCTGCGGCCGGAGCTTGGTCTGCCGCGGCTGGTTCGGGCGGCATCCCTTTACGGGGCGGCGATGCTTGCGACAGCGTGCGCACCCTCGCAAGCGATTGCGGTCGTTCTGCTGTTTGTCGTCGGACTGGCGAGCATTACCTTCATCACGACGGGCAATGCGACGATTCAGTTGGCAGCCGCGCCACAATATCGCGGGCGGGTGACCGCCTTGTGGTCGACCGCGTTCGTCGGATCGACCCCGATCGGGGCGTCGATCATCGGGCTGATCGACTCGATCGATCCGCGCTGGGGGCTGGGGGTCGGTGGGATCGCATGCCTGGTCGCCGTGCTTGTGGGGAGAGCGGCGGCGCGCGCACACCAATAGTGTGCGGCGACGATTCTCTTGGCGTGGCGGGTCGAGCGTGTTTCCCTTTTGTGGGAGAAAGGTGAAGCCGGGTTCGGCAATGGGGTAAAATGGGGCATCTGAATCTCTTCGGCATCGTTGCCCTTTGCGCCGCTGTTGCGACGCCGGGGATGACGTGCGCGTCGCCCCGGCCCGTG
The DNA here is from genome assembly GCF_003985085.1 of Sphingomonas sp. TF3. Lineage (NCBI taxonomy): Bacteria > Pseudomonadati > Pseudomonadota > Alphaproteobacteria > Sphingomonadales > Sphingomonadaceae > Sphingomonas > Sphingomonas sp. TF3. Next base: position 72,317 of record NZ_RWKS01000014.1, read on the forward strand.
AAAGAGGTCCGCCTGCCGGCCCAGCCGTTGCGCGCCGCGCTGCAGACGCTGGCGCGCCTGTACCAAGTTGAGCTGCTTTTTTCCGATGCCGCAATCGGCACGACCGGCGCGCCTGCGGTGTCGGGCAAATATCGTATCGACGACGCGCTGAAAGCGGTGCTCGATGGAACCGGTTTCGTCGAGCGGCGTACGAACGGCGGCGGGTACATCGTCGTCAGGGCGACCGAGAGCGAGACCGAAGCGGCGACGGCACCCGTTCCGGAGATCGTGGTGGTTGGCAGGCGTACGCAGAATGCCGACATCCGGCGCTTCACCAACGATGTCCAGCCGTATCAGGTCTTGACGCGCGCCGATATCCGCAGCGCCCATGCGTCGACGGTGGAGGAACTGATCGGAAAGCGGATGTCGGCGGATGCGCGAGGCGTCTCGTTCATGCACTCGCCGATCTCGGGGCAGGCGTCGCCGCAGTCCACGGTCAATTTGCGCGGGTTGGGCGCGGACGAGACGCTGGTCCTGGTAGATGGACGCGCGATGCCGCGATTACCGGGCCGAACGCTGACATTCGTCCAGTCCGACGTCAACGCGGTGTCGCCGGAAAGCATCGAGCGTGCAGAAATTGCGACGTCGACTGCGGGCGGTATCTACGGTCCAGGTGCGATCGCCGGGGTGATCAACCTGGTGCTGCGCCGCGATTATCGCGGAGCCGCGTTGACCGTGACCAGTGGTGTGACGCAGCGTGGGGACGCCCCGCAAGGCCGGGTCGATGCGCGGATCGGCTTCACCCCCGATCACGGGGCAACCGATGTTATGGTCTCCTTCAGCCGCGCAAGCAGCAGCGCCCTGCACATTGGGGACCGGGACTTCGCGCAGAGAGCGAATGATCGCATCCTCGCCACCGCTGGCGCAGCCTATGAATATGGCGATCTGCCCGTTTCCGATTCGGTCAACATCGCGGGTTCCGGGCGCGTGCCGTTGACCTTCAAGCCCGAATATGGCGGCGGTGCGCTGGGCAGCTTCATCACCACCCTGCCGCCCGGGAACGGCCGTTCTGCCGCGCAGACTGCGGCGCTGCTGCTCGCCAATGCCGGTCGGCTCGACACCACGCCGTCGAGCAGCGAAGAGGGCAGGCTACGCAGCCTGACCGTCGCGCAGGAGACAAGTTCCATCCTCGCCACTATCCGCCATCAGTTCGGCGGTATTGAAATTTACGGCGATTTCATTCGGCTGGTCGACAAGGGGGCCGTCAGCGGCACAACCTATGGTGCCTTTGTGCAGATGAGCGCGACCGATCCGAACAATCCGTTCCAGCAGGACATCGATCTCAGCTTGCCGTTCTACGCGTATTACAGCGCCACGCGCCAGCGGATCGTCACGACCCGGGGAAGCGTCGGCGCTGTCGTGGGCCTGCCGGCCGGGTGGAAAGCAAATCTCGATCTCAGCCTCGGTTCGGCGCGACAGGAATTGCGGCAGAGCGGGGAGACGATGAACCTGACGGCCTTGTTGCAATTGGCCGGCTTTGCATCGCCAAGCCCCGACGCGATCAATCCGCTTGGCGACAGCACAGCATTGCAGGCCGCACTGGCGAGCAATGCCGTTCCCGTCTTTGTATCCTCGGTTCAAACCAACCGGATGAGCGACCTGTCGGTGCGGTTGAGCGGGCCTGTCATGGCTTTGCCGGGTGGGGCGCTGTTCGCGACGATATTGGCGGAGCAGCGATACGAGCGCGTGGCACCGACCACCTATGTGAATCAGGTGTTCGGGCTACCGCTGTCCAACACGCTCCGGGGATATTCCGAGCGTGTGCGCTCCGCTTATGTCGAAGTGCGCGCTCCCCTGGTCTCGGACCAAGCGCGTTTTGCACCGTTGCGGGGGCTTGAAGTGCAAGTCGCAGCCCGCATCGACGCCACGCGCGTCAATGCCTCGCCCGACCCGAAAGACGATCCCCAAATCCTGTATGAGCGCTATCGCGGCAGCGAACGGCCGGTGATGGTCTTTACCGCTGGCGTTAAGGTGCGCCCGCTGTCCAGGCTGTTGCTACGCGCCAGCCTCGCGACCGGCGAAACGTCTCCACCGCTGCAGCAACTTGCCGGGGGTTCTGCACAGGGAGCCGCGATCGATCCGAAACGCGGCAATCAAATCATCGCCCCACCGGCCTACACACTGATCGTGTTCAAGGATCCGTTGGTGCCCGAGCGCGCCGCGACGCTTTCGGCCGGGTTCGTCGCCAACCCGTTTGGCGAGAGCGGGACCAAGCTTTCGGTCGACTATTCGCACATTTGCCGCAGCCGTGAGGCCGGTGGGCCCGTTGGGAGTGCGCTCGTCATCTTGTACTACGAGGATCGCTATCCCGGCCGTGTGACACGGCTGCCGTTAACCGCGGAGGACGCGGCGAAGGGCTATACCGCCGGGGCAGTGACGCAGATCGATACGAGCTACACCACGGTGGGATGGACCACGATCGATGCGGTCGATGCGCGGATCGACCTGCCCTTTCGGAGTGCCCGTCATGGCGATATCGGCGTCTTCCTCGCCGGGACCTGGCAGCCGCTTTACCGGCATTATCTGGCCAACGGCTATCCCCTCCAAAATTTGACCAATCGGATCGACGGCGCGCTGGCCCTCCGCGGAAATGCCGGGCTAAACTGGACCAAGGGGCGGCTGGAGCTGGGTCTGGCCGCACAATATTACGGCGCTTACAGCGTTGAGCAGGGATCGGCCCTTACCACCACCCTGAACCCACGACTCACTGCCCGGCAGGGCAGTGCGCGCATTCCGGCGAGCGTGACCCTCGACTTGGCGGTCGCGTATCGCATTCCTTTCGATCCGGGCGCGGCGCGCGGGCGGACGCTCGATCTCCGCTTTGGTATTGAGGACCTGCTGGATCATCGCCCCGCCACCGTGGTCAGTCAGGAAGGCGGTTATAGCGGCTATGGCGACCCCCGGCGGCGGCGTTTCGAGTTCACGCTCGCGCTGGCAATCTGAACGCCGAAAAAAAAGCGGTGTGGCTTTTCGGGGAATGCGCGTCTTTTGTCCAATGACTGCGTTTGCCCTATCTCTCCGGCGCGATCCGGTGCCATTGCGGGGGGTGGTACTTTGCGCCCTGATGCCGCACAGGTATGGCGTGCCCGATCGCAAAAACTCTCCGGCGAATGACGCGCGTGGCCTTGCGCTTGAGGCCTTGCGCGACCCGCTGATCGGCTATTTTCGTCGCCGTGTGGCCGAACAGGATGATGTTCAGGATCTGGTTCAGGAGGTCTTTCTGCGTCTGTCCACCCGCGGCGGCGAGGACGGCATCGAGAATTTGCGGGGGTATGTTTTTCAGGTCGCGGCCAGCGTTCTGGCCGATCGCGGACGTCGACGCACCGTTCGCAAGCATGATGCGCATATCGAGTTCGATCCCGATCGAGGAGGTGGCGCGGAACTTGGCCCGGATCGGATCGTCGCGGGCCGCGAGGCGCTCAAGGCGGTGATGGCCGCAGTGGCGCAGATGCCGGATCGTACGCGAACCGTCTTCATTTTGCGCCGCCTGGAGGGAATGGCCTATCGCGACATCGCGGCGCAACTGGGCGTGTCGGTCAGCGCGGTCGAAAAGCATATGCTGCGCGCGACCGAGCGCCTTGCGCGATTGGGAGAGGCGCAGTGACGGTGCGTGTTACTCGTGCGCTCCTGCGCGGACTGTCGCCGACGGATGCGGCCGCATTGTGGAAGGTCCAACAGGATAGCGGGGCACCGGTTGAGGCCGGACTGTTCGCAAGCTGGCTCGAGGACGATGCCAATGCCGCCGCCTGGGGGAAGCTGGAAGACGCATGGTCAGCGTTCGATGCAGCAGATGATGCGGTGTTCGAAGATTTGCGCGCCGCAGCGCTGGCCGCAGGGCCGTGGAACGCCACCACAACGCCGTGGCGTTGGGTGGCCGGGGCAGCGGCAGCGGTCGCGGTGATTGGCGGTGCTGCGCTGCTGCTTCCCCGACCGGCCAAGCCTCCTGTCGTCGCCGACATGCGTGACGCGGGGGACATTTTGGTCGCGAGTGGTGGAGCGGTGAAGGCAATTGTGCTGCCCGATGGGTCGCGCATGACGCTTGACGTCGACAGTCGCGCGCGCGTGGCGTTCGGCAACGGGCGTCGGGTTTCTCTCGACCGGGGGCGTGCCTTGTTCGACGTACGGCACGATAGCGCGCATCCGTTTAGCGTGGCGGCGCGCGGACGGACGATCATCGATGTCGGGACACGCTTCGAGGTCGGTGTCGCGCCCAGTTCGCTGAGAGTTGCCTTGTTCGAGGGCGGTGTCCGCATCGAGGGCGGTGGCAGCGCGACGGTGCTGCGTCCCGGTCAGGCGTTCGTCGCAAATGCCGGTAAGCCGGATCGGGTGTCCTTATTGGCACCGGGCGCGGAAGCACTGTGGCGTCAGGGCTTGGCGGAATTCGACAATGCGACGCTCGCCGAAGCGATCGAACAGTTAAACGCGAGCAGTGAGGTCAAGTTGGTGATCGTCGATCCGCGGGTGGCTGCGCTGCGCGTATCGGGACGCTTCCGACTTCACGATCCGCTGCGCTTCGCCACGACGGTGGCTGAAATCCTGCCAGTGCGCGTGGTACGGATCGATCCCGCGCGGATCGAGTTGCGCTACCGCCGTTAAAATCCTCAGTCCCGGATGATTGTGATCGCGTCGTTCGATGCGGCGATGAGATTCGCCACCAGCAGGCGCAGTTCGGCCAGATCCGGCTCCGGTTGCCGCAGCAGGTGGTCGCAGGTCCGCGCGACAGTGCCGATCCCGACCAACGTCTCGTAAATGCGGATAAGTGGGGTTGCCTCCACCGTAGCTCCTTCACGGATCGCGCCACTCTCGATAGCGCGTTGGATGGTCTGGCTAAGATACAAACTCGATCTCCGCGTGTTCGGATGGAAACATCACCTGTCAGACGCACGCGCACCAACAATCCACATGGGAAATTTCGTCGCGGGAAATCGGCCGCTTGCTTATGCCGGTTGCGCCGCACGGTTTGATCGGCCAGCTATATCCGGCCCCGCGCGCCCGCGGCTGGGCAGATCAAGGGGGGCGAGGGGGCCGCGATGCTGGAAGGGAGAGCGCTCAGGCGACGGCTCAATGGCGCGGCCGCGCTTGCAGTTGCGCTGGCGATATTCGCATTGGACGCGCTCAGCCCCCTGCAAGGCGCTGTAGCGGTTCTTTACACACTCGTCGTCCTGATGGTGGCGCGCAACCACGATCGCCAACTCGTCCTTGCGACCAGCGGTCTTGGGGCCCTGCTCGCGGCGGGTGCCTATGTCGTCAGCCACGGCGGTGAGCCTTTTGGCTCGCCCGCGATGCGCCTCGCGGTCAGTCTGGTCGCGATCGCGGTGACGGCCTGGTTGTGTCTGCGCAACCAGGCGGCGGTGCAGGACAGACTGCGCTCGGAAGCGCGCTATCGGACGATCTTCAGCGCTGCGGGCATTGCCATCTGGGAGACCGACTGGTCGGCCGCGCATAGCGTGCTGCGCCGGGGGCAAGAACCTGATGCGGCGGCGATTTCCCGCGTCGGGCAAACCGCCGTCCTACGCGATGCCAACGACGCCGCGGCACGCCTCTTTGGACTGACCGACCGCGCGGCGCTTATCGGCGGGACCCTCGTGGCCTATTACACGCCCGCTGCCGAAGCCACACTTGGCCGCATCGTTTCTGCGCTCCTGCGGGGAGATCCGGTGATCGACGAGGAAACACGCTTTCGTACAGCAGCCGGAACGACGGTCGACGTCGTCTTGCGGGTGACACTTCCGCCCGGCGGCGACGGGTGGAGCCGTGTTCTGGTGATGGCGCTGGACATGACCGAACGCAACCGCGCCCAGGCGAAACTGGCCCAGTCGCAGGCCGAACTTACGCATGTGTCGCGGATCACGACGCTCGGGCAACTGGCGGCTTCGATCGCGCATGAGGTCAATCAACCGCTGGCAGCGATCCTCACCTTTGCCAATTCGGGCAAGCGCTGGCTCGCGCGCGAGGCACCGGACGCGGCCGAGGTCGCGGATTGTCTAGGCAACATTGCCACCACCGCCACCCGCGCCGCCGACGTGATTACGCGAATCCGCGACCTCGCCCGCCGCGCCGATCCCAAGCGCGAACGGGTGATCCTCGGCCCGTTGGTCGACGCGACGCTGGACCTGTTGCGCCGCGAATTGCAGGCACATGGCGTCGCCCTGCACCTGAGTGGCCTGGACGGGCTGCCACCGATATACGGGGATCGCGTCCAGATCCAGCAAGTGCTGATGAACCTGCTGCTCAACGCAGATCAAGCCATGATCGCCACCCCCGCCGACCAGCGCAGTCTGTCGCTCGAGGTGTGGCATGACGCCGAAACGATCGTCCTTGCGATACGGGATCGCGGCGTTGGCATTGCTGGGAACCCCGAAGCACTGTTCGCACCCTTTTTCACGACCAAAGTGACCGGGCTCGGCATGGGGTTGTCCATTTGCCGTTCGATCATCGAGCAGCATGGTGGCACGCTGGTGGCGGCGAACAATGCCGATGGCGGCGCGACCTTCACCGTGCGGCTGCCCGTCACTCAGGAAACACCCTCGGACCACGATAGCGCGCGCGCGGGTTAGCTTCCCAGCAACTGGTCCACCTGCGCGCGGAATTGCCCGATGCGCTGGCGGTCGGCGGATTCGGTGTGGTCAGGCTTGGCGGCGGCCACCGGACAGTCGGCGGCGATCAGGACGTTGGTGATGGCGTCCGCGCTCATGCCGGGGTCGGCGCGATGAATCTCCGCGATTGCCTCTGCGATGACATTCTCGCGGTCGGGGCCGGAAAGTCGGCCGGTCAGTCCCGCGACGTAGCTCGCACCGCCAATGGAGGCTGGTGCCACGGCCGCCGGATCTGGGCAACCCACGGGCTTGGACGGTGGCGCGCAGCCGCCAAGCACCATGCCCAAGGATGCCGTCATGGCGAGGTATCTCATGCGATGTCTCCCGGATACGCCGATACCGGCTTCGCCTGGTCGGGTTTGCAATTATGTCCCCGGGGTCCGCGCTCCAATCTATACGAAGGTTTGCACGCCTAGGTATGATGGCGGCGTTTCCGCGCGCTTCGTAGCCTGCGCTCCATTTCAAGGAGCCAGCCACATGTCCGTCATCCCGCAACCCCCGATCCAGCCAATCCGCGATCAAGCGCTTGTGCTTCCACTTCTGTCGTTCAGCACGGGCGCGGCCGACGGCTTCGCCTATCTGGCGCTGGGGGGAATCTTCACCGCCAACATGACCGGAAACGCGGTGTTGGCCACGGTGTTCACGCGACCGGGATATGAGACGGTGTTGGCCGGGGCGCTGACCGCAATCGGGGCGTTTGCGCTGGCGCTGGCCGCGGGTTTCCGCATGACCCGCGCGCGCGGCAACGATGCGTCGCTGGTCGCGCTTATTGCCTCCGCCCTGTGCCTTGCCGCGGTGGCGTTATGGTGGTGGTTCGGGCCGCATACGGGATTGGCGGTGTTCGGGCTGATCACGCTGTCGGCGGCGGCGATGGCGCTGCAGACGGTCGCGGCGAAGCGCGACGGCGTGCCGCACGGTGCGACGACGACCTACGCTACGGGGACGCTGACGGACCTTGTCGGAGACATCGTCGATGGCAAGGCACCATGGAGCAGCCCGCGCTGGCTGGTGTTGCTGGCCTTGCCTGCGGGTGCCTTGCTGGCGGTCGGGATCGCACTGTACTGGCCGGCGGCAACACCGCTCCTGCCACTTGTGTCGACGACCGCCAGCATCGGCTTGATCCGGCGACGGCGCGCCGGTTAGCGAAGGACCTTCACGGTGCCGACGAGATCAACATTTTGCGGTATTGCGCTGGCCGGTTTCACCTTCACCCGCATGGCGTCGAAGGTCAGGCAGTTGCCGGGCGCAATCACACCGACCTCGGCATCCCAAGAAACCTGGATCGGGTAGCCGTGGCGGGCGGCTCCAATTGCGTTGGGGTCGGGCTTCCCGGCGCAAATCTCGATGTCGTGGACGCGTTTGAAACGGATCAATTCCACATCGCGTTCGCCGTTCAGGAAGAAGGTGTTGCGCGGCGCGTCCCATTCCGCTTCCTGCATGACCGGATCCGAGGGGGGCAGGCCCTCATTGGTCATTTTTTGCGCCATGGCACCACTGGCACCAAGCATTCCAACCGAGACGGCTGCGGCAGTGATCAGTCGAACGAACAGAGTCATGGTACTTCTCCCACTTGTGTCCGCATGAGATGCCGCGCCGGGCCGCTGTCCCTGAATCATACGTTGGTCTAGCCCAGACCTTGGTGTGGGGCGGCAGCTCCGGATGTCTGACCCAACCTTCGTATGACTGGCACGGCGCGCTGGGTGGCGCATCTTGGCGACGGGCGGCCCCAATGCACCGGCCGCCCAATCCCCCTTTGCAAGGATGAGTCATGACCGACACCCACAGTGCAAGTTCCGCTCCGCACCACGAAGTGCCAACCTTCGGCAACCCCGATGAGCCGGCCGAAGGCACCATCAACACGCGGGACGATCCGCGTAGCAACACGATGGGCGGACCGCGTAACCCGGTGATCGAAAGCCAGTTTCCATCGCAGATGGACGCTCCGGCGACCGATATCAGCACCCAGCCGTTTTTCTGGTCATCGTTCAACATCTCGCCGCGACGCCAGCAAAAGGGCGGGTGGGCGCGCGAACTGACCCAGGCCGATTTCTCGATTTCCGACGAGATTTCTGGCGTCAACATGTACCTTGCGCCGGGCGGCGTGCGCGAGCTGCATTGGCATCAGACCGCAGAATGGGCGATCATGACGCGCGGTCGTTGCCGCGTGACGACGCTCGATCGCCACGGCCGGCCGAGCGTCGAGGATGTCGAGGCTGGCGACCTGTGGTATTTCCCGCCGGGCCTGCCCCACTCTTTGCAGGGTCTCGGGCCCGATGGTGCCGAGTTCGTCATCGCGTTCGACGATGGTGCCCAGTCCGAAAGCAATACGCTGCTGATTACCGACTGGTTCGCGCACACTCCGCCCGACATTCTGGCCAAGAATTTCGGCATGCCGGTGGAAACTTTCGCAAATATCCCCTTGCACAATTTGTGGATCTTCCAGGCCGACGAACCGGGTGATCTTGCCGCGGACAAGGCGGCGGCAAAGGTCGTCGAGGGAACCGAGCCGGTGATCTTCCGCCTCGGAAAATCGCCGAAGATCCTCAATAACAGCGGTGGGTCGATCCAGATCGCCGACAGCAGCAACTTCAAAATCGCGACCAACGTCGCAACGGCACTGGTCACGGTCGAGCCCGGCGGGATGCGCGAAATGCACTGGCACCCCAATGCCGACGAATGGCAATATTATCTGCGCGGCAGTGCGCGGATGACGGTGTTCAACACCGGCCCCAAGGCTACGACCAACGATTTCCGTGCGGGTGACGTCGGGGTCGTGCGGCGCAATCTTGGTCACTATGTCGAAAATACCGGCGACGATGTGCTCCAGTTCGTCGAGGTGTTCCGCTCCGACCATTATGAGGAAGTGTCGTTGGCGAATTGGCTGAGCCACTTGCCCCCGGCGCTGGTGAGCCAGCATTTGAACATCGACCCATCGGTCCTGGCGAAATTCCCGCAAGGCACGCGCGGCATCGTGCCGCTGTCAAACGGGTGAGCATCGCCTGACCGGTAAGCCCGGACCAACCAAGGTATGAATTGCCGGGATCGGAGCGAGGCGGGCAAACGTCCGCGTGGCTTCGATCCCACGGAGGTGCCCGTTCATGACCGTCGAACACCCCGTTATGCAGTGCCGCATCGTTACGCGGCGATGAGCGGCAGCGTCCTACCGTATCGCTTCCAGCCCGAGGAGCGGCCGGTTTTCCCCGGAGCGCCGTACGCCCCGCGCCAAACGACGTTGAATCGCTGCCTCTATGCGCTTTCCGCGCTCGTCATGGCGATGACCGCCGGCCTGTCCAACGGCCTGGTCAGCGTCAACCTGTTGTGGATTTCCGGGAATGTCGGGCTCTATGCAAGCGAGGGCAGCCTCTTGCTCGCCGTATATGTCGCTTTCAACGCCACCGCGAACCTGCTGCTCGTAAAGGCGCGGACGCAATTCGGCATCCCGGCGACCATGCATACGGTGCTGGTGGTGCTGATCGGCGGTCAGTGCCTGCAAATGCTATGGCCCAGCTTCGGCATGGAGGTGGTGGCGCAAGCGGTCAGCGGGATAGCCGCGGGCGGGCTGACCTCGCTCACCCTCTACAATCTGTTTCAAGTGTTTCCGCTGCGCTATCGACCGATGGCGCTTGTCATTGGGTTCGGCTTGCCACCGCTTGCCATTCCGATCGCGCGGCTCTTCCCGATCGACATCATCGCGCTGAACGATTGGTACGGCCTGCACGTCATCGTCGCGACGATGGGGTTGGCCGCGTTGACGATGCTGGTGCTCATGCCGTTGCCCCCGACGGAGCGGGCAAAGGTGTTCGAGCCGCTCGACGCAGCGACGGTCGGGCTGACGATTCCGGCAATGCTCCTGATCTGCACCGTGCTGGCGGAAGGGCGGTTTCTGTGGTGGACCGACGCCCCGTGGCTCGGTTGGGCGCTGGCCATTGCCCTCCCGTTGCTGGGTCTTGCGCTGTTGATAGAGGCACGCCGGGCGCGGCCCCTTCTTTGGGTGCGGTGGTTCGCCACCGTCGATATCCTCCGGTTTGCGCTGATCGCGCTCGTCTTTCGCGTCGCGCTGGCCGAACAGACGTACAGCGCGATCGGCCTGCTGACGCTTGGCGGGCTGACCAGTGACCAACTGCACACGCTGTTTCTGTTCGTTCTGTTCGCGATGGTCGCCGGCACGATCGCGGCCGCCGTCCTCGCAAAGCCCGAACGCTTCACCGAGCTTATGCTGGTGGCGGCGCTGGTGATCGCGCTCGGGGCATGGCTCGACACCGCATCCACCAGCGAAACCAGGCCAACGCAGCTACTGCTCAGCCAGTCATTGCTGGGCTTCGGCGCTGCGCTGTTTCTGGGGCCGGCCTTGCTGGATGGGTTGCGGCGTGTGACCCTCAAAGGGCCCACGCATCTGGTCAGCTTCGTCGTGCTGTTCAGCACCACGCAGAATGTGGGTGGGCTGATCGGGGTGGCGTTTCTTGGTACGTTGCAGACCGCGCGCGCGCGCCTCCACGCCGAAGCGATCGCAGAAAGCGTTTCGCTGGGTGACCCCGGTGTCATATCGCGCCTGGCGCAAAATGCCGAGGGTATCGCCCGCGTCGTGATCGATCCGGCGCATCGGCAGGGCGAAGCGAACGCGCTGCTTGGCTCCGCTTTGCAGGATCAGGCCAATGTGCTGGCGTTCAACGATTCATGCTGGGCTGTCACCTGGATCGCCTTGGCCACCACGCTGCTGTTGCTGAGCACCCTCGTCAACAGCCGTTTTCGACTTTTTGCAGGCGCACGCCACCTGAGGGGTAACGAATGAGCGACCGTGAGACTTCCCCCGCAGTGTCGTCCGGGGCTGCTGCCCCTGAAGCGGCATCGGCGGCACCAACCGTTTGGGAGCCGCCCAAAAGATCCTTTCTCGTCATGGCGGCACTGGTTGCAATGCTGCTGATCGCCATCGCGGGGATTCTCCAGCTTTGGGGCATAGGTCCGTTTGCGGGTGCCGATCAGCGGACCGACAATGCCCTGGTCCGCGGCCGCACAAGCGTGATCGCGCCGCAAGTCAGCGGCTATGTCGCACGGGTGCTGGTGCGAGACTATGAGCGCGTCGAGCGCGGCCAGATTCTGGTCCTGATCGACGACGGTATCTACCGCGCGCGCGTCGAGCAGGCGCGCGCCAACCTCGATGCCCAAATCGCGGCCCTTGCGAACAGTCAACAGGCGCGCGCGGCCCGTGCGGCGGGGGTGGTCGGCCAGTCGGCAACGATCGCCGGTGCAGAGGCGCAATTGCGCAAGGCCAAGGCCGATATGGCTCGCGCGGCCGAGCTTGTCGGCGACGGGTCGATTTCCGTGCGCGAGCGCGACAGCGCCTCGGCCGCCCTGACACAGGCGGAAGCGCATCTGCGCGAAGCAATCGCCAGTGAAGATATTGCGCGGCAGGATTTGCGCACGGTCGATGTCGGCAAACGCGGGCTGTCGGCACAGGTCGAGGCGGCGCGGGCGCAATTGCACCTTGCCGAGATCGATTTGCTGCACACCGTGATCCGCGCGCCCGAGCCGGGGCAAATCGGCGAAGTGCACGTTCGGCTCGGCCAGTTTGTCACCAATGGGACAGAGTTGATGCAACTCGTCCCGCCCGACCGTTGGGTGATTGCCCAATATAAAGAGGCGCAAACCTATCACATGGCGGTCGGCCAGCGCGCCAGCTTTACCGTCGATGCGCTGGGCGGCCATCGAATGCTTGGCCGCGTCGTGCGCATTGCACCCGCGAGCGGCTGGGAATTTGCCGTTTTGAAGCCGGACAATGCCACCGGGAATTTCGTCAAGATTCCGCAGCGGATCGGCGTGATGATCATGGCCGATCCGGGCCAGGCGCTGCTCGATCGGCTTCGTCCGGGCATGTCGGTCGAAACGCGCGTCGAAACGGACGAGCGGCGATGATGCGTCGAGCCAGCGCGGCGGGCGCGGTGCTGCTGCTTGCGGGGTGCGCCGGGCCTCGACCGTCCATCCCCCAATCGGCAGCGGTCGTCGCGCCCACGGCGTGGCGGGTCGATGGAGGCGCGGGGGCGATCCAGGCGATCCAAAACGACTGGTGGGAAAGTTTCGGAGACCCCGCGCTAAACGCATTGGTGGGTGAAGCGCTGCGCAACAACGTCGACGTCATGGTCGCTGCATCGCGGGTTGCGCAGGCGCGGGCACAGTTCCGCCTTGTCGCGAGTGCGGCAAGGCCCGCGATCGGCGTTGGCGGTCAAGGTGGCTATGGTCGCAGCCTCAACGCTTTCGGGGTCGGCTTGGACCAGGTCGATGGCACGGCGTCGGTGACTGGATCATATGAGCTCGACCTTTTTGGAAGGTTGGCGGAGGCTCGCGGGGCCGCGCGGGCGGACCTGCTGGCGAGCCAGGCCGCGCGCGACACGGTCCGGCTGGCGGTCGCGGCGCAGGTGGTCGAAGGCTATATCGGGTTGCGCGCGCTAGAGGCGCAGCTCGCGATTGCGCAAGACACGCTCGCAACCCGTGCCCAGGAACTTGAGCTGATTCGTCATCGTGCCGCCGCCGGTTATTCGCCTGCGCTCGATCTCGCTCAGGCCGAGGCGGAGTATCAGGTCGCGGCGCAACTCGTGCCGGCCACGCGATCGGCGATCACCCGGCAGGAGAACGGTCTTAGCCTGCTGTTGGGCAAAGCGCCGGGCGCGATTGCGCCGGGTGCCGCCATTGACGGTTTGGTCGCGGTGCGGGTGCCCGTATCGCTTCCCGCACAGGTCTTGCGGCAGCGTCCCGATATCGCTGAGGCGGAAGACCGCGTGGTAGCGGCCGATCGTCAGCTCGATGTCGCCCGCGCAGCATTTTTGCCCCGCATCCAGCTATCGGCCTCGGGCGGCGCGGTGGCATCGAATATTCTTCCCAACCCGGTCAGTCTGTTTTCGCTTGGCGGATCGATCCTTGCGCCGCTGTTCGAAGGCGGTGCCTTGCGCGCACGACAATCCATCGCAGCCGCAACGCGGAATCAGGCCGCCTTCGCTTATCGCAAGGCGGCGCTGACGGCGTTTGCGGAGGTTGAAAACGCGATGGAAAGCAACCAGCGTCTCGCACAGCAACTGGCCGCAGCCGAGCAGCAACGCGCCGCGCTCGCGACCGCAAGGGCGTTGGCGGTCAACCGCTACCGCGCCGGATACGCGCCCTATCTCGATCAGCTCGACGCCGAACGGGGCTTGTTGAGCGCGCGTTTGTCGGTGGTTGATCTGCGGGCCGCACGGTTGCGGGCGATCGTCGTCCTGTACCGCAGTCTGGGTGGCGGATGGTCGGCCCCGGTGGGAGGCTCTGCGGTCGCGCCTTGAGACCCTGAAAGGCCCGGATCGACAACCCGCCGATCACAGCGAGGCGGTAGGGGAAGCGTTTGTTTTCGCAGCATTAAGCCGCGGCTAAACCCAACGTATAATTCAGCGGCCAAGGGTTTTGCGGCATCCCTGAGCGGAAGCTGAACAGCTTTCTCGAACCAGTCGGCTCGGGTCCTCGCGAAGCGCCATGCGGCGTTTCCGCTCTAAGGAGATTATCGTTATGATCACGTCTCGGTTTTCCAGTGTGGCCGCCGCACCCGTCCTGGCGGCAGTCCTCGTCGCTACGCTGTCGGGGTGCGTGACCACCAAGGAGGCGATCGCGCACAAGGAAAACGATCTTTCCGCAGCGGGCTTCATCGATAAGCCGGCGAACACGCCCGAACGTCAGGCGATGCTGGCTCGCTTGCCCGCGAACAAGTTCGTTCGCAACGTCAAGGGCGACACCGTCAAGTATGTCTATGCCGATCCCAAGTCCTGCAACTGCCTCTATGTCGGCACGCAGCAGGCTTATGGCGCGTATGTGAAGACGATGCAGGCGAAGAATCTCGCCGACGAGCAGCAGATGACCGCTGAGGAATATAGCGATCCGGCGTGGAACTGGGGTGCCTGGGGTCCCTGGGGCGGGTTCGGTTGGGGCTTCGGTCGTGGCTACGGCTGGTAATTCCTAAGACGGCGGGGCTCGATACCATCGAGCCCCGCCGCCAATTGTCGAGCTGGTCAGACGCCCGTCCCAACTCGATCGATGTTTAAGTGGATCGGCGGTTTTGCCGACGCGCCAGTCGGGCCTTCTAGCTTGCCCGCTGCCACTTGCGACGCCAGACGAGCGGCGTCTGATCCACAAATCGCCGGAACAGTCGCGTGAGATGGGCCTGGTCGGCCAGCCCGCAGGCATTTGCGATCGCGCTCAGCGTTTCCGACGTCGTTACCATCAGCATTTGCGCTTGGGCGATCCGACGACGCGTGATGTAGGTCCGCGCGGTCTCTCCCAGGCTGACTTTGAACGCACGGCAGAAATGCCCCTTGCTCAGCCTGGCGAGCGCCGCCAGTTCGCCGATACCGATCGTCCGGTCGAGATTGCGATCGATATGGTTGGTCACCACCCGGATTTGCCAGGCCGCCAGGCCGCCGCGAATGGTGCCTGCAGCCGGCGGCGTTTCGGGCGGGCGCGAAACGCCGCCGTCCGGTGCGGTATGCAGCATCTCGTCCAGCAGGCGAAGGCATTCTCGCGCGGCGTCGAGATCGGTCTCCAGGGCAACCTGCGCGCCGCGAATGAGGGCAGCCGCAGATACAGGCTTGGATTGCTCGACAGAATTCAGCAGCATGTCGCCAGTCTCCGGTCTGGTTTATCGTCCGGGTCGCGGGCGGTGCCGCGCAACCTCTGGACTTGGCTAGCATGCGGAGAGATAGGGAACTTTTATACGGAGGTATGAAGTAGCCCGGCCATGCCGCCGTGGCTGGGCAGTGCGCTTCGCCGACCGACCGCGCTCAATAGCGCGGCTGACCAGCCGTCGACGCCCCGATTTTGCCGCGAAACACCCAGTAGCTGAATCCGACATAAGCGAGAATGACCGGCAGGATCACCACAATGGCACCTGCCACGATGACCTGCGTGCGATGCACCGAAGCGGCCTGCCAGATCGTCATGACGCCGGGAATGGCTGCAGGCCAGATGCTGATCCCAAGACCGGCGAGCGCGGTCAGAAGCAGCACGATCGTGGCCGCGAACGGCAGCCATTCGCGTTTGCTCCACAAGGACCTCCACGCCGTAAGCCAGGCAAGCGCCGCAAGGATCGGAAGCGGCGCGAGATACACTGTCCCGGGGAGCGTGAACCAGCGCGCCCAGACAGAAGGCAATGCAAGCGGCGTCCAAAGACTGACCAAGGCAATCGCCGCGCCGGTCGCCAGCAGGCCGACCCGCGCAATCTCGCGCGCGAAGATCTGGGTGTTGCCATCGGTTCGCCAGATCAGCCATCCTGCCCCAAGCAGGGCGTAGAACGCGACCATGCCCAGACCGGTGGCGACCGAGAACAGTTGCAGCCAGTCGAACGGACTCCCCGCAAATTGACCGTTTGCCACGGCAATGTCGCCGGTGATGAACGCGCCCAGAATGGCACCTTGGCAAAATCCGGCCAGTGCCGATCCACCCGAGAAAGCCATCGTCCAGCCGAGCTCGAGCGGGCCGCCCTGTGATCGGAACTCGAACGCGACGCCGCGGAGGACCAGCCCCAGCAGCATGAGCGCGAGCGGGACGTAGAAGGCGGGTAGAAGAATGGCAAAGGCACCGGGGAAGCCGGCGAGGAGCACCATGCCCCCGAGCACCAGCCAGGTTTCATTGCCGTCCCACATCGGCGCAAGCGAGCGCATCATGGCGTCGCGCGTCGCGGTCGCTGGGGCGAAGGGGAACAGGATCCCCACGCCCAGATCGAAACCATCCAGCGTGACGTACAAACCGATCGCGAGCGCAGCGAACAGGGCGAACAGGACGGGATAATCGATCATGGCTTGGTCCTTGACGTCGCGTCTGGCAGGCCTTGGGCTCCTGCGGGGCGGCCGACCGGCGGCGTTGGTGCGAGGTTCGACGGGCCGCGGAAGACCATTTGCCCGGCATAAAAGAAGAAGCCCAGCAACAGCAGGTTGTAGAGGATCAAGGCGACCCCGAGCGAACTGGCGACTGCCCCACCGGCAAGCGGCGATACGGCGTGCGCGGTGCGGAGGTGGCCATACACAACCCACGGCTGGCGACCGACCTCGGTGATCGTCCATCCCGCGAGCGTCGCGACGAAGCCCAGCGGCACACTCGCCATGCAGGCAAATTGATACCAGCGTGTGTCGTATAGGCGTCGACGCCAGCGCAGGAAAAGCCCCGTCATGGCGATGGCGAGCAACAGGATGCCGCACCCGACCATGATCCGGAAGGCAAAGAATACCGGCACCACCGGCGGGCGGTCGATCGCGGGCACGCTCTTGAGGCCCTGGACCTGGCCGTCGAGCGAATGCGTCAGGACGATGCTGCCGAGCACAGGGATATCCAGCGCATAGTCGTTACGCTCCTGCTTCTCGTTCGGCCAGGCGATAAGCGTGAGCGGGACGCGGGACGCCGTGTCCCAGCGAGCCTCGATCGCCGCCAATTTGATAGGCTGATATTGGCGGGTATTCTGGCCATGCTGGTCGCCAATTTCCAGTTGCAGCGGCACCAGGATCGCGGCGAGCCAGAGCGATGCCGAAAACGCCGCGCGCGCAGCGCTCTGGTCGCCCGGGCGTCCGCGCCACAGCCAGAACGCCGAGACCCCCGCCACGACGAACGCGCCAGTGACGAAGCTTGCCGTCACCATATGCGCAAAGCGATAGGGCATCGATGGGGTGAATATGACTCCCCAGAAGTCGGTGGCGACGAAGCGCCCGTCGGCGGTGGTGGTGAAGGCCTGGGGGGTCTGCATCCAGCTATTGGCGGAAATGATCCAGAAGGCGGAAATCACGGTTCCCGTCGCGACGATCAGGCACGCGGCAAAATGGATTTTGTCGCCCACCCTTTCCCGGCCGAAGAGCATGATTCCGACAAAACCGGCTTCAAGAAAGAAGGCCGTCAGCACCTCCAGCACGAACAACGGCCCGATCACGTTGGCGGTTGCGCGGGCATAGGCCGACCAGTTGAGCCCGAGCTGGTATGAAATCACGACCCCGGTGACGACGCCCATGCCGAAAGCCAGCGAAAAGACCTTGATCCAGAAGCGTTGTAGTTCCTGCCATACGGGATTGCGTGTGCGCAGCCACGCTGCACCGAGGAACACGATGAACCAGGCAAGGCCGATCGTGAAGGCCGGCCACAGAATGTGATATCCCATGGTGAACGCGAACTGGAGCCGCGACAGGATTAGCGTGTCCATAATGCTACTCCGCGCAAGTGAGCGCTGGCCGAGAAACCCGGCGTGGCGATGAACGGGGACGTTCTGGCGGTGGCTGTGTCATGGCCCGAGGAGTGCACGACCCCTGTGGGGGCGTATTGCACGGTGTTGCTTTACTTGAACGATCGCAACACATCCCGTTTCCGACGCGAATGGGGCACAGCGTCCACCGCATCGCCCGGCAAAACCGGGCATGAAACGGACCATCCGGCCCATTGACCGGCGCGCAACCGTCCGGGTGTTGTGACCGACAATTTCTGCCGCCGCCCGTTTGCGATCCGCCGATGCCAAGCTGACACCTTCTCCCGCCACCGTGGCTTGGTGCGCGGCGATGAGCGGGAGGCGCATGATGCATAAAAGTAGCGCCGGACAGACACCGGTTGGGGGCGGTGGTCTATCCGGCGCTTCCGATCCGGGGGATCGGGAGGGGAGAGCCTTTTAAAGGCTCTCGTGCAGAAAGTTGGGAGGGGGGCGGGTAACTCTCTGCACGGCCTAAGTAAGGTTTTGCGTACCGCGAAAAAATCATACGATGGTTGTGGTTACTCGCCAGATGTGGGCGGCACCGTGGCAGGGCGGGGGGCCACGCCCGTGAGCCCGGCGCGTTGGACTGCGGTTGCGCCCGTGCTGCCTGCGACGGCCGGTCGCACGCGAACCGGAATCGATTTGTAGGACGGCGTCAGACACTGTTTGTCGATGTGGCCGAGCGCGACGAGCGCCTGGCTCTCGGGATAATAGGCACCGCAACATTGCGGCGGCAGATCATAGCGGATTACGGTGAGCCCACGCACGACCCGGTCGGGATGGGCGTGCGCCAGGGCCGTCTCGACATCGACAAGATCGCCCTCCGCCAGGCCCAGCCGCGTCATGTCGGCTTCGTTCATCATCAGCACATCGCGACGCCCGAAAACGCCGCGATAGCGATCGTCCAGGCCGTAGATCGTGGTGTTGTACTGGTCGTGCGATCGCATCGTGGCGAGCCGCAAGATGTCGGGATCGTCAGTGTGCAGGTCTTCTTCAAGGTGGTCGAAGATCAGGAAGTTGGCCTTGCCGGAAGCGGTGTTCCAGATGCGTTGCTGCGCGGCGTTTGGCAGTTGGAAGCCGCCGGGCTGGCGTATCCGATCGTTGAAACCGGCAAATTCGGGATAAACCGACTCGATCTTGTCGCGGATCACGGCATAATCCGCGACCAGCCCCTCCCAATCGACATCGACCGTCGAGCCAAGCGTCGCCCGCGCAAGGCTGGCGAGAATCCAGGGTTCGGAACGGGCTTCGCCGCTTGGCGGTTTGAGAAACCCGCGCGATGCGTGGACCATCGACATCGAATCCTCGACCGTGATCGATTGCGGTCCGGTCGCCTGTTCGTCGCGTTCGGTCCGGCCGATCACCGGCAGGATATAGGTCGCCTTTCCGGTCAGCAGGTGCGTGCGGTTGAGCTTGGTCGCCAGCGACACCGCAAGATCGAGCCGACGGAAACCCTCGAAGCAGGCGGTCGGATCGGGCGCGGCGATCGCCAGATTGCCGCCGAGGCAAATAATCGCCTTTGAGGTCCCATCGCGCATCGCCGCGATCGATTCGACGACCGAGTGGCCAAACTTGCGGGGTGGCTCGAAGCCGAAGGTATCGCGAAACCGGTCGAGCATTTCCTTTGACGGGCGTTCGGTAATGCCGACGGTACGGTTGCCCTGTACGTTGGAATGGCCGCGCAGCGGGCTGATACCGGCCCCGATCCGGCCGATATTGCCCTTGAGCAGCAGAAGGTTGACGATCTGTTGTACATTGGCGGTGCCGGTACGATGCTGCGTGATGCCCATGCCGTAGCTGACGATCGCGGCTTTCGCGCTGGCATAAGCGCGCGCAATGTCCTGCAGATTCTCGTGCGTCAGCCCGCTCGAACGTTCGATGTCCGCCCACTGCGCTTGATCGAGATTGGCCACGAATTCGGCGAAGCCCGAAGTGTGACCCGCGATGAAATCATGATCCAGCACCGGCGCGAGATCGGCGGCCCGGGCGGCGCGGTCCATGTCGACCAAGGCCTTGCAGATGCCCTTCAGGGCGGCGGCATCGCCGCCGATCCGGACCTGGAAATAGGTGGTCGCAATCGGAACCGACGTCATCGTCGCCATTTCGAGCGGCTCTTGCGGAGCCTGGAAGCGTTGCAGCGCCCGTTCCTTAAACGGGTTCATGACGATGATCGTCGCACCGCGCTTTGCCGCATTGTGCAGCGATGTCATCATCCGCGGATGATTGGTGCCGGGGTTATGGCCAATCGAGAAGATGAAGTCGCAGTGCTCGAAATCCTCGAGTGTAACGGTCGCCTTGCCCACGCCGATGGCGCGCGGCAGACCGACCGAGGTCGGCTCGTGACACATGTTCGAACAGTCCGGGAAATTGTTGGTCCCGAACGCGCGCGCGAACAGCTGGAAGACGAATGCCGCTTCGTTTGACGCCCGACCCGAGGTGTAGAATTCCGCCTGATCGGGATGGTCGAGCGCCCGCATTCGCGCACCGATATCCGCGAGGGCATCGTCCCAACTGACCACCTCATAATGATCGGTGGCGGGATTATACCGCAGCGGGTGCGTGATGCGCCCCTGATTTTCGAGCCAGTGGTCGGGTTGCTGCCAGAGGTCCGATACGCTGTGTTCGGCGAAGAACGTCGGATCGACCCGCTTTGCGGTCGACTCCCAGGTCACCGCCTTTGCACCATTTTCGCAAAACTCGAAGGCGGAGGTGTGTTTGGGATCGGGCCACGCGCAGCCTGGGCAATCGAAGCCGTTGGGCTGGTTGTTCTCGAGCAGCGTCTCCACGCCCTGAACAAGCACTTGCTGGCGCTTGAGCGTCTCGGCCACTGCCTTGAGAGCGCCCCAGCCGCCAGCCGGTTCGTTATAGTCGCGGATGCCATCGGGCCGTTTGTCAGTCATGCCCGCAAATTACCGCCTGGCGAAGCAGCGTCTTGGATCGCATGCGCCGAAATTGGACCGATGGCAGCCAAATTTGGGCAAGGTTGGCGGCACCGCCGAGGACCCGAAACTCTCGTATTATTGGCCGACCCGGGTTCGTTACGGCAACAGTCCGGCGATCGATGCGGCTTGGCGTCGTGTCGGTCGTGTCACGAGCGCGGGGTCGCTACACCGGCCGTGACCCAATGCCCAAAATAGCCTTTAGGAGCTTCTCATGGTCGAATTGCGCTTTCATTCCTCGGTTCGTGTCGCACTTGCCGCGCTATCGGTGCTGTCAGCGGTTACGGTAGCGGATGCTGCGACTGCGCCGGCCAAGCCCAAGCTGACCGAGACAATTACGTGCCGGGATTTCGTGCAGATGCGCGAGGAGTTCAAGCCGACGGTTGTCTCTTACGCGCTCGGCTACACGCACGCCAAGCAGCCGCAGCTCGATGCGGTTGATGTGGGGGGTGTTGCGCGGCTCGTGCCCGTGCTGGTCCAATCCTGCCGTGCCCGGCCGACCGAAACGCTGTTGCAAAGAATCAGCGCTTTTTTCCACCGGCTGTAACCGCGCTTGAACGATGTGCGGCGTCCGGCAGGCCTGGACGCCGCCTGCCGGGGCGCTGATCAGGATTGCGCCGCTGCGGTTCTTTTCGCCAGAATCTGCGCCCACGGATTTGGTTTCGCCGCGCCGATCCGATGTAGCGTGTTGCGGTCGTGATGCAGGAAGGGCTGGTCCTGCCCGCGCACCGCCAACGTGGTCTGAATATCGTAAGACCATGAATCATCGGGATTGAAGGTGATGTCGATCCGATAGGCATCGGTGCGGAACGCATCCTCAAGGAAATCGGTCGAGCAAATGCCGTAGTTGGTTGGTCCGCGCGTTGCCGTCAGTGTGATGGTCTTGTCGCCCGGTTTGCCGTGCCCGGATGCCAGCGCGGTTTGGCCGCGCGGGATGGCGAGCGTTTGCAGGATCAGGCCGGTTGCCGGTTCCCACAGCCAGTACCCCACCTGATCGTGAAAGGTGATGTCCTCTTCCACGGTCGTGATGTGGATGTGATAGCGCAAGCCGTAGAACAATTGCGGTCCATTGGCCTGCGGGTCGATCGGCTCGAACACGATGTGCTCGATAAACGTACGCTGTTCGGGACCCGCCGGTTTCGGCGCGGTATCGGATCCCTTGGTCGCCCGCCATGTGCCCGCAAGGGGACGGAGCGGACCCAGGTTTGCCAGGGTGTCCGGATCGACATCGCTCGGCTCGGTGAAGATGTCGCGGGGAAACGGATTCACGCAAGGGTCTCCTACAAAGGGGGAAGAGGGCGCTCGATCGCAACGCTTTTTAGGCTGGTCGCGGCGATTTGCCACCGCAATCGAGGGTGCGCAGCATCTTCCTTCGCCAGGGAATGACCGCCCGGAATACCGCGCGTGCGGCCCCCCGGGCAGTCCCCTTAACGTTCGCGAAGCGGATCCTACAGAATGCTGCCTTCGTGCACCATTTCGAACAGCTGCGCATTCTTGCTGTAATCGACATTGACGCCGATCAGCACGGGCCCCGGGGTGTCGAAGGCCTGGTGAAGTGCAGGCGCGATGGCGTCAGGGCCGGCGACCTGTATGCCCTTCGCGCCAAACGCCTCGGCATATTTCACGACATCGATTGGCCCAAGGTCCGTGCCCGAATGGCGACCGTATTTCAGCTCCTCCTGCGCGGCGACCATGTTGTAGCTGCCGTCGATCCAGATCATGTGGACAAGGTTCGATTTCAGTCGCACCGCGGTTTCCAATTCCATGCCGGAAAACAGAAATCCGCCGTCTCCCGACACCGACAGTACTTTCTCGCTCGGACGAACGATGCTGGCGGCGATACCCCACGGCAGTGCCACGCCCAGGGTTTGCTGACCATTGGAGATCAACACCTGACGTGCGCGAAAGCTGGTGAGATAACGCGACAGATACAGGCTGAACGACCCCATGTCCGAGCAGAGCGTAACGTCGGGCGTGAGCATCTTCTGGAGTTCGGCGATAATGCGCAGTGGATGGACGGGCGTCCCGCCTTGCGCGGCAGCTTCGGTGAGCAGTTGGACGCGGTCTGCGGCGATCACCTCGAGCAACGTCGCGGCTTTTGCGGAAGGTGCCTTGCGCGTAAGCTGCGGGGTCAGCCGGGTCAGGCTGGCCTCGATATCGCCGATGACCTCGACGGAGGGGTTATAGGCGTTCTCGATCTGCGCCGGGACGACGTCGATATGGACGATCGGCCGATCCGATCCCTGGTTCCAGATCGATGGCCAATATTCGACCGCATCGTAGCCGATCGTGACGACCAGGTCGGCGGACTCAAGCAAGGTGTCGGCGGCCTGATTGGCGATTTGCCCGACACGCCCACCGAATACGGCGAACTCGCGTTCCGAAACCGCACCCGCCGCCTGGAACGTGCCGACGACGGGCAGCGCCGCCAGGTCGAGCAGCGCGCGGATCGCCTTTGCCGCTCTGGGCTTGCTCGCCATCAGGCCGAGCAGCACGACGGGATTGTTTGCTGCGTTGATCAGGCGCGCCGCTTCCGCCAGCGCGCCCTCGGATCCTGCGCCGTAGCCTGGCATGCCGTTCAATGCGATTGGGCGGCACGCCGCCTCGCCGGTCATGATGTCGAGCGGCAATCCGACGAACGCCGCGCCCGGACGCCCGGTCTCTGCGGCGCGGAAGGCTGCAGACAGGATTTCGGCGGTGGCGGCGGGGGAGTCGACCTCGGCTGCATATTTGGTGACGGGTTTGAGCACATCGACCGAATCCAGCGTCTGGTGCAATGCCTTGAGCCGGTCCGCCACGGCGACGGAGCCCCCCAGCGCAACGATCGGGTCGCCCTCGGAATTGGCGGTGGCGAGGCCGGTGGTGAGGTTTGCCACGCCAGGGCCCGAGGTCGCGATCGCGACGCCCGCCTTGCCGGTCATCCGTCCGATCCCGCCGGCGATGAACGCGGCATTCTGCTCGTGGCGGCACACCACCGTCTGAATCGACGAATCGACCAGCCGGTCGAACACCTTGTCGATCTTGGCACCGGGCACGCCAAACACATGCGTGGTGCCGCGCTGTTCGAGCGTTTCAACGACGATGTCGGCGCCGGTACGCGGCCGTGTGCTTGTCTGCGTCATGACAATGTCCCATTCGGTTTGGAGGGTGATGTGGTTGGCTCGCCCTCCGCAGCGGCAATCTTCTGCGGCAGGTCGCTGTCGTCGAGATTGGAGCCGAGAAAGGCGTCGGTTTCGGGCAACTCGATGTGGAGACCGTGCATTGTGCAAGTTTGCGCGGTCGCGTCGCTGATCTGGAAATCCAGCACATGGCCGCCCGACCTACGATCGGCGGTCAAAAAATGCAGGTGAAAGCCCGGCACGCCGAGGGTTCCCGCAAAGGTCGGCGTGCGAAAGCCGGCCAGCGTGCCCGCAACATTGGTGAGAACGGTTTCGGCTTGCCCCTTTGTCGCATCCTGCAGGGGCGGGAAGGGCCGGTGCTGTTCGCGCACGGTCCTGGTCGTCACGCTTGCAAACTGCCCGTCGACACGGATCGCCGTAAACAGATTGGCTTCGGTCAGCGCCGTCAGGCGGTCGAGCAGGTCGGCCTTTGCGATATCGGCCACGGGCAGGCTGCGCTCGGGTTTGAAGAAGGTGACAACCGCGAACGGTGTCTTCTGATCGTCCGTAACGGGCCGCGCCGAACCGTCCGAACGGAGCTGGTAGAACACGCCGTCGAAGCCCACCATCTCGCCGTCGAGATCGTTGAACGTGCCAAGGCCGAAGTCCCCATGCCGATGCAGTTCGCCATAGGTCGTCAGCCCTTCGTAGACACCCTCGACCAGCGCCGACATCAGCGATGTCTGGTACAATTCGCCGGATTTCGCATCTGCCGCGCGTCCGCCGGCGATCGCAGCCGCCCCGATCATCCCCAGCGCTGAGTCCGTCATCACTGCATCTCCTTGCGGCGTTCGGTTTCAAGGCTTTGGAAAACCGTGCCGATCGAGCGGCTTGCTACAAAGTCGCGCCTTTCCAGGCACTCATACAAAGGTTGCGCCCTCCCGCCGGGGCGTCGGCAACCGACACCATCGTATGATTCAGCGGCGGCAGGGCGCTGTTAGACCACTCGCCTGATCTTCTGCCGAGGGAAAGAGCATGTCCGTCGAAAGCAAATGCCCCATGAGCGGCGGTGCGGTGTCCGGCAACGCCGTGCTGTTCGACATGACCGACCGGCTCTGGTGGCCGAACCGTCTCGACTTGGCCGTGCTCAACCAGAATGCGCCGCAGCCGACGCCGCTGGGGGATGCGTTCGATTATGCGAGCGAGTTTGCAACGCTCGACCTCGCGGCGGTCAAGCGCGACATCGTCGCGCTAATGACCGAATCGCAGAGCTGGTGGCCTGCCGATTATGGCCATTACGGTCCGCTGTTCATCCGCATGTCGTGGCACGGGGCCGGCACCTATCGCATCGGCGACGGGCGCGGCGGGGCGGGGCAGGGCGCGCAACGCTTCGCGCCGCTCAACAGCTGGCCCGACAACGCCAATCTCGACAAGGCGCGGCTGCTGGTGTGGACGATCAAGCAGAAATACGGACGAAAACTCAGTTGGGCGGACCTTTTGGTGTTGACCGGAACCTGCGCCATTGAAGCTATGGGGCTGAAGACCGTCGGCTTTGGCGGCGGTCGCATCGATATCTGGGAGCCGCAGAACGACACCTATTGGGGGCCGGAGCGGGTCTGGCTTGGCGGCGACAAGCGCTACAGCGGCGATCGCGAGCTTCAGGAGCCGCTGGCGTCGAGCCAGATGGGGCTGATCTACGTGAACCCCGAAGGGCCCGATGGCATTCCCGACCCCGTCGCCGCCATCCGCGACATTCGCGAGACCTTCACCCGCATGGCGATGAACGATGCGGAAACCGTGGCTCTGATCGCGGGCGGCCACACCTTCGGCAAGAATCACGGTGCCGCGCCGCCCAAGGAGTATGTCGGGCCCGAACCCGAGGGAGCGCCGATCGAGCAATTGGGGCTGGGCTGGAAGAACAGTTTTGGAACGGGCAACGGCGCGGCGACGATCACCGGCGGGCTGGAAGGGGCGTGGACGAGCGATCCCATCCGCTGGGACAATGGTTATTTTTCCAACCTGTTCGGCTATGAATGGGAGCTAACCGCCAGTCCGGCCGGCGCGCATCAATGGACGCCGATCAACCCGGAGGCGCAGGGTACCGTGCCCGACGCACACGATCCGTCCAAACGCCATGCGCCGATCATGCAGACGACCGATATCGCGCTCCTGCACGACCCCTCCTATGCAAAGATCGCGCGGCATTATTACGAAAATCCCGCCGAATTCGGTCACGCCTTTGCCGAAGCCTGGTACAAGCTCACCCATCGCGACATGGGGCCGCATCCGCGCTTGCTTGGCCCCGACGTTCCGGCGGAGCCGCGGCTATGGCAGGACCCGGTTCCGGTTTGCGACCACCCGCTGATCGATGCGGCCGATATCGCGGCGCTCAAGATCGAAATCCTGGCCTCGGGGTTGACCACGGCCCGGCTGGTGGCGACCGCTTGGGCGTCGGCCTCGACCTATCGCAATTCCGACAAGCGTGGCGGCGCGAACGGGGCTCGAATCCGGCTTGCGCCGCAAAAGGATTGGCCGGTCAATGAGCCCGAACACCTCGCCATGGCGCTGGCCGCGCTTGAACACGTCCAGCAGGCCTTCAACGCATCGGCACCTGGCGGCAAGCGGGTATCGCTCGCCGATCTGATTGTGCTGGGCGGCGCGGCTGCGATCGAGGATGCTGCCCGTCGAGCCGGCTATACGCTGGAAGTGCCGTTTACGCCGGGCCGGATGGATGCCGCGCAGGACGACACCGACGTCCAGTCCTTTGCCTATCTCGAGCCCAAGGTCGATGGTTTCCGCAATTATGTCGGAGCCACGCTGCCGTGGTCGCAGGAAGAAATGCTGGTCGATCGCGCGGATTTGCTGAAACTCACCGCGCCGGAAATGACCGCGCTGGTGGGCGGACTGCGCGTGCTCGGCGCGAATGTCGATCAGTCGACCCACGGCGTGTTCACCGACCGTCCCGGCGTGTTGACCAACGACTTCTTCGTCAATCTGCTGGCGTCGAGCTTGCGCATGACGTGGACGCCCGCGACCGAAGCCGACGTGTTTCAGGCGCATGACCGCGCCACGGGCGCAGTGACATGGACCGCGACGCGCGTCGATTTGATCTTTGGATCGAACGCGCAATTGCGCGCGATTGCCGAGGCCTATGCAACCGACGATTCGGGTCTGCTCTTTGTCCATGCTTTCGTCGCGGCGTGGAGCAAGGTGATGGACCTCGATCGCTTCGATCTCGCATGAGGGCGAGCCGCGCAGGCTTGGCGGTCCTTGCCTTTGCCGGGCTCGGTCTGGCCGGGACCGCCGATCCGGGATGCGCCCAGACCCTCCCCTCGGCCGCCCAGAACGGCGGCGAGAATGGCGAGGCGGCGCGCCGCTCCGAGCGGACATTGACCGTGACGCTGACCTATACCAGCGATGCCAACGCCGATGTCTCGGGTGGCGCGCGAACGGGAAGCGCGTATCTCCAGCGGATCGGTCTGATCGGCGACGCGGACTTGGCGCACGCGATCGGCTGGAACGGTGCCACCGCGCATATCAGTTTCCAATCTATCGTCGGAACCGGGCTGTCGGCCAGCCGGGTCGGCAATTTGCTGACGGTGAGCGGCATCGAGGCCCCCCCGGCGCTTCGCCTGTTCAATGTGTGGGTAGAACAAAAGGTGGGCAGCGCGACGTCGGTCCGCGTGGGCCAATTTTCCGCCGGGCAGGAATTCTCGATCAGCCCCACGGCAAATCTGTTCGTCAATTCGACCTTTGGCTGGCCAGGCAGTTTCGCGACCGACTTGCCCGGTGGCGGCCCCGCTTATCCCATATCGGTGCCCGGTGCGCGGCTGGCGACCACCTTCGATGGAGGCAAGACCACCGCGCGTATCGCGGTGTTCACGGGCAACCCGCCGGGGCGGGATGTGCACGGCTTTGCTGCCTGGCGCTTCGACCAGCCGCCGCTCGCGATCGCGGAGGTGGCGCGGTCGGCGGGCGGGGATGATCCGGCCTGGACCTTTGTGCTGGGCGGCTGGGCAAGCTTCGATCGCTTCGCCGATCTGCGATCCCCGACCGGGCGGCTGCTGCGCGGGGATCAGGCTGTATATGTCATCGGCGACGCGCGGCTCTGGCGACGGGCCGGGCGCAGCCTCCGCGGCTTCGCCCGCTTCAGCGCATCGCCCGCAAACCGGAACCTGATTGGCGTGTATGGAGACGTCGGCGCATCGCTGACCGGCCTAATTGCCGCACGCCCAAAAGATGTCATGGGGCTGGCGATCGCAGTCGCCGGCCTATCGCCGATGACGCCCGCGATTCCCGGGCCCATTGCCTCGCCGCCTCCGGAAATGGCGATCGAGGCAAGTTATCAGGCGAATTTCGGCAAGGGGTTCTCTTTGCAGCCCAATGCCCAGTTGATCCTCAACCCCTATAACGCGAACACGGCCACGTCACAGCGGCGCGCTATCGTAATCGGCCTGCGCACGGCCTTCCGTCTCTGAGCGACGTGTCTCGGCAACCGCGCCAAGCGGATTCGCTTCAACTCAACCCGCCGCCCAGAACGCGGTACAGGGTGACGAGATTGGTGGCGCGCGCGAGCCGCGTCGTCACCAGATCCCGCCGGGCGCTGTAGGCGGTGCGCTGTGCGTCGAGCGATGTCAGGAAGGAATCGACCCCTGCGCGATATCGTGCGTCGGACAGCCGCGCCGATATCTCAGCCGCCGATGCCCGTCGCGTCCGGGCGCCGATCTGGGCGTCAATCGTGCCGCGCGTCGCCAACGCATCGGCGACCTCGCGGAACGCGGTCTGCAGGGTCTTTTCATAGGTGGCGACTGCGCCCTGTTGCTGGGCCCGTGCCAGATCCAGATTGCCCTTGCGGCGACCGAAATCGAAGATCGGCAGGGTCGCGCCGGGTGCCACCGACCAGCTCTGGCTGTTGGCCCCGAACAGCCCGCTGAGCGCGGAGCTCACCGTGCCAAAGCTGGTGGTCAGCGAGATTGTCGGGAACATGGCAGCGCGCGCCGCGCCGATATTGGCATTTTGCGCAATCAGTTGATGTTCGGCCTGCAGCACGTCGGGACGGCGCAGCAATATCGAGGACTGGAGGTCGCCCGGCAGCGCGTTCAAGGTCCGGTCGGTGTCTCCCAGCCCTTGCGGCAGCAGCGTCTCGGGCGTCGGGGCCCCTACCAGCAGATCCAGCGCGTTGTGATCCTGCGCGATTTGCGCCCGCAGCGTCGCGATGTCATTCGCGGCGGATTCGTAATTGGTCTCGGCCTGGCGTGCGGCCAGTTCGGACTGCGTGCCGATCCGGAATTGCGCCCGCGTGAGTTGCAGCGACTGATCGTAGCTCGCCAGCGTCTCCTGCGCGACCGCGAGCAAATCCTGATCCGCCGCCAGCGTCAGATAGGCCGACGCGATCTCCGAGATGAGGCTGATCCGGGCGGCGCGCTGCGCTTCTTCGGTCGCGAAATAGCTTTGCAGCGCGCTTTCGCTGAGATTGCGCAGGCGACCCCACAGATCGAGCTCGAACGACGAAATGCCGACATTGCCGGAATAGACTTCAACGGTCGAATTGGAGGCCGCACTTGAGGCCGATCCACCGCTGGAAGCCGCTGCTGCCGTACCGTTGGAGATCGTCGCCGAGGCACCCAGGTTGACCGTCGGCAACAGGTCGGCGCGCTGCACCCGATATTGCGCCCGCGCTTGCAGGACGTTTGCTGCTGCCAGCCGCAAATCGCGGTTGTTGGCGAGGCCCAGCGCGATGACCTCGCGCAGTTTGGCGTCGGTGAAGAAGGTTTGCCATCCGATTTTTGAAATATCTGCGGCATCGCTGGACGCGGCGGGATAGGCCCCTCCCGTCGGCAAAGCGGCGGGCACCGCGCCCTGCGGTCGGACATAACCCGGTGCGAGATTGCATCCGGCGAGCGCGGCACTGGCCAGCAGCGCGGCTGCAATGCGGATCGTGCTGGTCATGGTCAGGCTCCTTGCGGCGCGGAATTGGAGGCGGATGGATCGGTGGGCGTGGTGGCAGCCTCCTGTGTCTTGCCTCGCGCAAACAGGCTGCGCACGACCACGAAGAACATCGGGATGAAGAAGATGCCGAGAACGGTGGCGCTCAACATACCGCCGACGACCGCACGTCCGATGGCATTTTGCCCGCCTGCGCCGGCACCGGTCGAGATGGCGAGCGGCATCACCCCGAAGATGAAGGCGAGGCTGGTCATGAGGATCGGACGCAACCGCATCCTCGCCGCGACGATGGCGGCATCGAAGGCCGTCATGCCCTCCCGCATCCGTTCTTCGGCAAATTCCACGATCAGGATCGCATTCTTTGCCGACACGCCGATCGTGGTGATCAAGCCGACTTGCAGATAGATGTCGTTGTTCAGCCCGGTCAGCATCGCGGCCAGCAACGCGCCGACCACGCCCAGCGGCACGACTAACAGCACCGAAATCGGCACCGACCAGCTTTCGTACAGCGCGGCAAGGCACAGGAACACGATCAGTAGCGACAATCCATAGAGCGCCGGAGCCTGACCGCCCGAGAGCTTTTCCTCATAGGACAAGCCCGTCCATTCGAGCGCCGTCCCCGGCGGCAGCTTGGCGTGAAGCTCCTGCATCGCGGCCAGCGCGGCACCCGTGCTGAGCCCCGGGGCCGAGCCACCCTGCAATTCCATCGCTGGCTGGCCGTTATAGCGGGTCAACTGAACGGGGGCCTGGGTCCAGGACAGCGTGGTAAAGGCGCTGTAGGGTACCATGTCGCCATTGCCGCCACGGATATAATATTTGTCGAGGTCTTCGGGCTTCAGTCGGAAGGGCGCATCGGCCTGGACAAAGACACGCTTTACGCGCCCGCGATCGATGAAATCGTTGACATAGGCGCTGCCCCACGCGGTCGAGATCGTGGAATTGACTTGCGACAGATCAAGCCCCAGCGCACGCGCCTTGTCCTGATCGACATTGATCTTGAGTTGCGGCGCGTCCTCCAGCGACATCGGCCGAACCTGGGCCAGGCGCTTGTCCTGCATCGCCATGCCGAGCAGCATGTTGCGCATCTGGACCAGTTTCTCATGACCCATGCCGACCTGGTCGACCAGTTGGAGGTCGAACCCGGTCGCGTTTCCGAGTTCCTGCACGGCGGGCGGCACGATCGCGAAGATCATTGCGTCGTGGAATTGCGAGAACGCCCCCATCGCGCGCCCGGCGATCGCCTGCGCCTTGTTGGCTGCACCTGAGCGCGCGTCCCAGTCCTTCAATTTGACGAAGGCGAGACCGGCATTCTGGCCCTGTCCGGCAAAGCTGAAGCCGCTGATCGTGAAGACGCCCTCGACATCGGCTTTTTCCTTGGTGAGGAAATAGTCGCGCACCTGCTCCAGCGCTTCGTTGGTGCGCGCGGTGGTTGCGCCCGACGGGCCCTGCACCAGCGCGATGACCGAGCCCTGATCCTCATCGGGGAGGAAGCCGGTTGGCAAGCGCACGAACAACAGTGCCATCCCGATCGCGATCAGCGCGAAAACGGTCAATGACCGTCCCCACCGGCGCGCGGTGCTGCGAGTGCCGCTTTCGTATTTCGCTGCGCCGCGGTCGAACATCGTGTTGAACCAGCGGAAAAAGCGCGAAAGGGGGCCGTTGCCTTCCAATTTGCTTGGATCGTGCGGCTTCAGGATGGTCGCGCACAAAGCCGGTGTCAGGATCAAGGCGACCAGGACGGACAAGACCATGGCCGACACGATGGTAATCGAGAACTGACGGTAAATGACGCCGGTGGAGCCCCCGAAGAACGCCATTGGCAGGAACACAGCGGACAGGACCAGCGCGATGCCGACCAGCGCGCTGCTGATTTCGTCCATCGATTTGCGCGCGGCTTCCTTCGGCGACAGATGTTCGGTCGTGATGAGTCGCTCGACATTCTCGACCACGACGATCGCGTCGTCGACCAGCAGGCCGATCGCGAGCACCATGCCAAAGAGCGTCAGCGTGTTGATCGAATAGCCTGCGACCGCCAGCACCCCGAAGGTACCCAGCAAAACCACCGGCACCGCGATCGTCGGGATCAGCGTTGCGCGCCAGTTTTGCAGGAACAGGAACATGACGAAGAAGACGAGGACGACCGCCTCGATCAGCGTGTGGATGACCTGTTCGATCGACAGCCGGACGAAGGGCGTGGAGTCGTAGGGATAGATGACCTTCACATCGGACGGAAAGGTCTTGGAAAGCTCCGCGACGCGGGACTTGACGGCTTCGACGGTCGCCAGCGCATTCGCACCCGGTGCCAGCTTGATGCCGATGCCTGATGCGGGTTGGCCGTTATACCGTGTGTTGAAGCCGTAATCAGCAGCACCGAGTTCAACCCGTGCCACATCGCGCAAGCGCACGACCGCGCCTGCCGTATCGGTTTTCAAGCGGATATCGCCGAACTGCTCGGGCGTCTGCAATCGCGACTGGATCGAAACGGTGGCGTTGAGCATCTGATTGGCGGGTGCAGGTTGCGCACCCAATTGACCCGCAGAAACCTGTGCGTTCTGCGCCTGCAACGCGGCGGTCACGTCGGCGACGGTGAGTTGATAGCCGTTGAGCTTGAGCGGATCGATCCAGACCCGCATTGCATATTGCGCGCCGAACAATTCTGTATCGCCGACGCCGTTAACGCGGCTGAGCGGATCCTGGACGTGCGAGGCAAGAATATCGGCAAGGTCCGACGCGCTGTGACGGCCGCCCTCCGAATAAACGCCGAGGATGAGCAGGAAGTTGGAGGTCGCCTTGGCGACCTGAATGCCTTGCTGCTGGACTTCCTGCGGCAAGAGCGGGGTCGCTGCCTGCAGCTTGTTCTGCACCTGCACCTGCGCGATGTCGGGGTCGGTGCCTTGCTCGAACGTCAGCGTGATCGACACCGTGCCGGCCGAACTCGACGATGACGAGAAATAGCGAAGGTGATCGATCCCCTTCATCTGCTGTTCGATGATCTGGGTCGTCGTGTTTTCAAGCGTTTGCGCATCGGCACCGGGATAGGTCGCGGTGATGCTGACCGAAGGCGGTGCGATCGAGGGAAACTGCGCGATCGGCAAGCTACGGATGCCGATCAAGCCGGCGACCATCAAGATGATCGCGATGACCCAGGCAAAAATGGGCCGATCGATAAAGAAACGCGACATGGGGGTTACTGTCCCTTGCCAGCAGCGGCGGCTGCGGGGGCCTTCGGGGTCCAGCGAACCGGTTTGACCGGCATCCCCGGCTGCAGGTTCTGCGCTCCTTCGACGATCACCCGATCGCCGCGCGCAAGCCCTGCGGTGACCAGCCAATTCTCGCCGATGGTGCGCGGGGCAGTCAGCGTGCGCGGCTGGATCTTGTCCCCGGCACCGACGACCATCACCACGGCGTTACCCTTTTCGTCGCGGCTGACCGCCCGCTGCGGGACGAGCAGCGCGTTGGCTTGCGTCCCTTCGACGAACTGGGCGGTGACGTACATGCCCGGCAGCAGCAGTCGGTTGGGATTGGCGAATTCCGCGCGGATCGTCTGGCTGCCCGTCGCGGGATCGACCGTGACATCGGCGAACTTCACGACGCCCTCGATGGGATAGATCGTGCCGTCCTCAAGCTTCAGCCGAAGCCGTGCAGTACCTCGCGTAAGACTGCCCGCCAGCAGTTTCTGGCGCAGCCGGAGTTGATCGGCGCTCGATTGCGTGATGTCGACATAGATTGGGTCGAGCCGCTGGATCGTGCTGAGCGCGGTCGCCTGCGACGCGGTGACCAGCCCCCCCGTCGTGACCGCCGAGCGGCCGATGCGACCTCTGATCGGAGCCCGTACCGTCGTCCGCGCAAGATCGATTTCGGCAGTACGGAGTGCGGCCTCCTGCGCGGCGACATCGGCGCGCGCCTGTTGCGCGCTGGTGACGGCATTGTCGTAATCTTGCTTGGCAATGGCATTGATCTTGACCAGCTCGCCATAGCGGCGCGCCAGTGCGTCGTTCGAGGCGATCGCTGCGCGTGCCTTTGCCAGCGCGGCGCGCGCGCTTGCGACGGTTGCCTGATAGGGTTGCGCATCGATCCGATAGAGCGGCTGGCCCGCGCGGACCTCGTCGCCCTCGGTAAACAAGCGCGCGGTAATCAACCCGTTGACCTGCGGACGGACGTCCGACGTCTCATAGGCGGCAGTGCGCCCGGCGAGTTCGGTGCTCAGCGTCACCGACTGCGGTTCCACCGTGACAAAGCCGACTTGCGGCGGGCCGGCGGCTGGCGCTTGGGGCTGGCCGTTGGAGCAGCCGGCCAGGAGGGCTACGGTGAGGACCGCGACGGAGCAAGGTTTGCGCACGCTTTCTTCCAATGTATAAGTGTGAGCGATCGATCACTCACATTTCCGCCGAGCCGGTAGCTTTGCGGATTTCAAATGACAAGCCTATTCATAGGAGGATTATGCCGACCACCCGAAAATTTGCCGATAAAGTGATGAAAAAGCGGGATTCTCGTGCGGAAGATCGGCGAGCGCGAATCTTGTCTGCGGCGCGTCAGCTCTTCACTCAATATGGCTTCCACGCCTCCGGCGTGGCGCGTATCGCCGCCGACTCGGGGGTTAAGGTCGGGCAGCTTTATCGCGATTTTGCCTGCAAGGAGGATATTGTCGCCGAGCTGGTGCGGGCCGATGTCGTCGAGTTTTTGGATGAGCCGGCGCTTCGTGCGGCAGTCGAGGCGCGCGATTTCGCGCTGGTCCGTGCGTGGATCGCGCGGTTCCTGGAAGAGGATCCGAACGATCCGGGCTCGTACGCGCTGTTCGCGGAGATGTTTGCCGAAGCAACGCGGAACGATCGTGTCGGGGACATCATGCGCGAGGTCGACGCCCTCGTCCGCGGCAATATCCTCAGCGCGCTCGACGCTTTGGCACCGGGCGAGGAGCGGGCCGCACGGCGCAGCGAGTTGGCGGATTTCATCCTCGCGGTCGGCCACGGCGTGTTGTTTCGCAGAATTTCGGATCCAGACGTCCATCACGCGGAGCTTTCCCGCTATATCGGGCAGCTGATCGACAGCGAACTGGCCAAAATTATGCAGGATCCCCCAGTGAACCCGACGCGCTGAGCGCGGTGCGTTGGGTTTGAGAGGATCCGTTGTGGCGCACGGCCCGCTAGGTCTGCCCGGCAAGCGCGCTTGGCGTCAGGGAATGCCGACGCCGTAAATGGCGTGATGCGTCACCACGAAGAGCGTTTTGCGCGCGCGGTCGTCAACAAGCAGTTGGAGCGGGCGCTCGGGGATATCAATCCGGCCGATCTCGGCACCGTCTGCGGCGAAAACGAACACCTGACCGTTGGCGACATACACGCGCCCCTGCGCATCGCTCGCCACGCTCTCTCCGCCGCGATTGGCGAAGGGGACGAGATCGGTCAGTGCGCCGTGCGCTCCCAGGCGTGCGCGATAGGTTTTGTTTTCTGATGCGTTAGTAACGAACACCGTTCCGCCAACCTCGGCAGTGGTAAAGCCATAACTGTCGAGAGCGTCGGAGAACCGCCAGCCGAGAAAGTTCGAAGGCCCCTGCTGGAAGGTCCGATAGGCGGGCAGGACCAGGCTGCCGTCGGGCGACACATATTCGCGCGCCTTGGGGAGGCGCATGTCGCGGTCGAACATGTCGGCCAGCGTCGGATAGGCGTAGGTTTTGGTGTCGAGCTGGTCCTTGAACTCGCCATTCACCCAATAATTGACCGGCAGCACGGTTCTTGCGCCCGGATGATCGACGGCGGGCGTCGACGGGATCACGCGAACGTCCGCGCCGCTGTTGGGCGTGAGGCTATAGACCGTCCCATTCCGGCCCTCCGACGACAGCACGAGCAGGTTGCCCGAGCGGTCGACCGCGAGATTGACGGGATCCAGCGGTGCGTCGTTGATCACGCGCAGGCCATCGGCGCGCGACCAGGCATAGATGCGCTGCTGGCGATGATCGACGAAATACAGCGTTCCGTCAGGAGCGAGGGCCGCTCCTGCGGCGGCATAGAAACCGCTCGCCAGCTTTTCCACCTTGGCGTCCGCGAAAGCGCCCTGAGTCGCCGGAGCCACGGTGTCCGAAGTCAGGTCGAGGGCTGCAAATTCCCGCTCGCGGACTTCGAGACCGCGCGTGACATCCTGAACGGCGTTTTCGTAGGGGAATTTGCTGGCGCGCAAATAGGTCGAGCAGCCATTTTCGTCGCACGTGCCGAAGCCACTTTCGGCATTGACGTGGACGTTGCGGAAATGGAGGTCGCGGGTGTCGGTCAGCCGCACGGCGGTCGGCGCGGGTTTGAGCGATCGTGTCACGCGATAGGCGTGATAATTGGCGATCAGAAGATCGTGGCTGTGGCGAATGTCGAACGAGACCGCGTCCTGGCTCTCGCCCGCTTCCTCCTCGGTCTGCGGCGCGAGGAACTCCCAATGGGCGACATGGTCGAGCACGAATTCCGCGCGGACATGGTGCTCGCTCGACATCTGATAGACATGGCCCGGGGTGTCGGTTTCGGACACCAACATGCCCGCTTGAGCATAGGTATCGGGGCTCCAGAGATTGGCGAAAGTGCCGCCGCCGCCGCGCACCCACAGGCTCGGATATTGCGCGTCCCAGCGCTTGGCCGGGTCGGGGTCGCCGGTGTGGTTGGCGTTATAAGGGTCGAAGCGACTGCCATCGGCGAGATCGGTGCCGTGGCCGCCCTGAAACTTGACGTCTTCGACCAGCGATTGCGCGCCGGCGTGCCAGAGCAGCGCGGTTGCGCGTGGATTGATGCCGCCGGTGAACAGGCCAAGACCGGAGACGATGGCGTCTCCACCGTGCGCACTCTCGATCAGCGCCTTGGCCGAGCCCACCCCTTGGAAGGCAGGCGTGCCGTCCGGCAGGATGAGCTGCGTCAGGCTCGGGTGCAAGGCGACCAGCACGCTGTCCGGCCTTAGCCGCAGCGTGTCGGTGACGAGATAGCGACCGGCGGGAAAATAGACAGTACGGTGCGCATCGATCGCGCGCTGGATGGCGGCGGTGTCATCGGTCTTGTCATCCCCGCGCGCGCCCAGCTGCTGGACATTGGCCCAGGAATCGGTCGCAGGCAGCGGCCGGATCGCGAGCGGGGGCGGGGCAGGCAGCCGTGGGATCGGCGTGGCGTCGATCACGGTCCTATAGCTTCCGGTCCGGCCCAGCCCGGGGACCATCAGGCCATAGCCGAAGGATGCCACGCGGTAGGAGCGGCCTGCACCTGCAACCGTCCTGCCGCTGTCGCGAAAGCGGGCGAAGGTCGGCGTGGCGCTGGCAACCGCATTCTGAAAGCCGATCTGCGTATAGACGTTGTTCTCATTGCTGATCACGACGGCGGCGTTGCGGATGTTTTCGAACCGGACATCCTTGCCCCACAGCCAGTCGCCATAGCCGCGATCGATGTCGATTGCGGTTGGCACGTTGCGAAAGGCGACGTTGACCAGGGTGAGGCTCGCCTCATGCTCGCGGATCGCGGATTCGCGTTGTCCGTCGAAGGTCGAATCGAGCAGCGTGAATTGCCAGGCGGGGGATGGTTTCTCTGTCAGAATGCCATAGCGCCCGCCATGAAAATGCAGATCCTGCGCCTGATTGGCGACTTGATAGAGACCGGCAAGGCCCGAGCCGATCTGGAAATCGATATGCGCCAGATAGGCGTGCTGCGCGGCGTGAAAGCGGATCGCGGCGGCGGCGGCGTTGCCCTTGCCGATCACGAAATCGATGTTCGATAGCGCAGGGTAGAAGGTGCCGGGATTGGCATCGGCAATATCGGGGTTGAACGGCACGCTGCCCGGTGGCGGAAACGGGGTGCGATAGGTCTTGGCGGTATCGGTGGCACCGGGCTTGGCCCCGGCGAACATCACCATGGTGGCGAGGCCCTGCTTAAAGCCGGGGGTCGCATCGCCGAGCACGATGACGGGCCGGGTCTTGCCGACGCCGAACACCCGGACACCTGGCCACACGAACAGGGTGCGGCTGATGCGATAGCGGCCCGAGGGGACAAAAACGATTCCGCCGCCGCCCTTCGCCGCGGCGGCATCGATCGCGGTTTGCAGCGCCGTGGTGTCGTCGGCGCGACCGTCGCGCGTCCCTGCAACGGTGATGGCGCGGGGATCTTCCGGGGCGGTCGCGTAATAAGACGTGGATGCGGCAACGGGCATTGCTGTTGCCATAAGCGCGGCCAGAAATGTGACACGAAACGGAAGCGACCATCCGGGCATCTTACATCCTCAAAAGAAACGTCCCGGCCACCGGCCGGGACGAGGAACCCGACCCACCGGGTCGGGGTAGGGGACCGTGGTGCTAGAAATTGTAGCGTACGCCAACCCGGAACAAACGCCCGAGCGTATCGTAAAGCGACTGATTGACGTCGATGCCGGTATTGGTTTGGGGCGAGGGTGCCGGATCATGATCGAGCAGATTGTCGATCTTGAAATAAGCGTTCAATTTCTTGGTGATGTTGAACGATCCGCCCACGTCGAGATAGAAGGCACCGGGCATCGTGTTGTTGTCGATCGTCGGGTGCTGCGTGGTCGAGACCGGGCAGCCGCTGCTGCAAACGACATATTCGTTGCTGTACACGCCATCGCTGAACCAGCGCTGCTGAACGCTGAGGCTGAACCGATCGGTGGTCCAGCTTTCGGTCGTCAGCAATTTCCACGACGGGGTGTTGCCAGCATTGACCCCCGCGCCCTGTGTCGGGATCGTGCCGGGGACGCCCGGATCGGTGATGAAGTTCTTCACATTGGTGGCGAGCCCGCGCAGCACGACGCGCCCGGGCAGGCCGAGCTTGGCGACGTCAAATTGATAGCTCGCCTCAATGTCAAACCCGTCGGTGAAGATCGAGGCGAGGTTGAATGCCTGGAGGTTGACATAGGGTGCTGTCCCCGCCGGTGGCGTGAGGTTGAACGCGCCGCATAGCGAGGTGATGTTATTGAGGTAGCACAGATTGACTTCCTGCTGCGAATTGAGCGTCGAGATCACCCCGTTGATCTTGATCCGGTAATAATCGAACGACGCGCTGAAGCCGGGCAGCCAGTGCGGGCGCGACAGCACGATGCCGGCCGTGGTGTTGCGCGCGATTTCGGGCTTGAGCGCGGTGTTGCCGATCGCATTTTGCAGGATGGTCAAGGTCGCCGGGTCGCCCGGCGCGCGGTTGGGATTGGGGTTGCTGAAGTTCGGCACGGTCGTGGTGATCGGGGCGGCGAACAGCTCCGACAGGTTCGGTGCACGCACGTCGCGCGAGGTAACCGCGCGTAGCCGCACGCCGTCGATCGGCGTGTCCCACGTGCCGCCCACCTTCCAGGTGTAGATCGTGCCAGAGGTACTGTAATTGGTGACGCGTCCGGCGACGTTCAGGTTCGCGCTGCCGAGCGAGTCCGATTTGAGGAAGGGCAGGTTGAGCTCGAGGAAACCTTCGGCGACGTGGTAGCTGCCGCGACCGGCGTGATAATTGCCGGCGTACCAATTGTTGCCTGCGGTATTGAGCACCGGATCGGCCGGATAGGTGCTGGTATAGGGCGTCTCGGCCGAGACGCCGTTGCCGTATGGATCGCCGACGACGTGATAGAATTCATTGCGATATTCGGCACCTGCGGCAAACGACACCGGCCCGGCCCACAGGCTGAGCGGTGATCCGCTGAAGCTGAAGGCAAGCGCATCCTGCGTCTGGCGGGTATGCTGGAATGGGCCGTTGGTCGGTTCGATATAAGCGAGCGCCGCCGCGCTTGGCGGGGTGCCGCCGATGATGTTGATCGGCACGCAGCCATTGGCGCGCGCGACCGGATCGGCGCAAACGATCTGCCCGCCCAGACTGATCGCCTGGATCGCGGCGTTGTAGCGCGAGGTCAGCGTGATGTTCTTGACGTGGATGTCGGTAATGTTCTCGCCATGCTCATAGGAGAAGTCGTAATTCCACGTCGTGCCGAACACCGGCACCTTGCCCGTCGCGCCGCCGACGAAGCGATATTGCTTGCGCGTCGGATAGACCGTGATGTTCGCGGGCAGCTCGCCATTGCTGCTGCCGAACTGGAAGCTGGTGATGCCTGCAGTGGCGCAGGCCGCCTGGATCGAGGCGGGGACGAATGGGTTGGAGCATTGCAGCGTCAGGCCCGACTTGGTCGCGCCCGGGTTTGGCTGGTTCATCGTGTCGACCTGCGCGATGTTGACCGTCGCATAGATCTCGTTGTTCGCGTCGAGGTCGAAGCCGACGCGGCCATAGCCGTTGTAGCGATCGAGCCGTGACTGCAGCGTGGTGCCGATGCCGACATTGCCCGACAGGTCGCCGCCGAGGCAGAAGCCGCCTTGCGGGTAGCAACCCGAGACGAGGCCGAACTGCGGCGTGCCCGGAAGGGCCTTGGACGGAACGCCGTTCGAGCCATATTGGAACTGGAACGGAACGCCGTTCACGTCGAACGCGGTGCCTTGCAGCGGCCCGCCCGTGATCAGCCCGTATTTGGTATATTGATAGGCCTGCGCATGGTCGCGCACGAGATATTGCGGCGACCCGTCATTGGTCACGTTGCGATTGATGAAGGTCGAGGTGCGATACCAGCTGCGCCCGTTGGCAAGTTGCTCGCCAAAGCCGCCGGCCGGAACGCCATCTTCATGGTCATATTCGCCACTGACTTCGACATGCAGGCGATCGTTGAAGAAGGATTTTCCGGCGGCCGCCTGGAACAGATACTGCTTGTTGTCGCCGTAAGTGGTGATGCCGCCCTGAACGTTCGCCTTGAACCCGACGAAGTGCTTTTCGGTGATGAAGTTGACGACGCCGCCGACCGCATCCGAACCATAAGAAGCGGATGCACCGCCCGTCACCACATCGACGCGCTTGATCAGCAATTGCGGAAACAGGCTGATATCGGGCACGCCGGTCACGTTCGCGCCGACGACGCGCTGGCCGTCGAGCAGCGTCAGCGTGCGGATCGTGCCGAGCCCGCGCAGCGAGAAGGAGCTCAGGCCCTGCTGTCCGCTGGAGGTGCTGTTGGTGCCGGTGGTGACGCCGGTCGAACCCTGCAGCGAGGGCAATTGCGCGATCGTGGTGAAGACGTTGGGCTCGGCGTTGCGCGCGATATCGACCGCGCCGATCGTCTGGGTCGGGGTCGGCGCGGTGAAGCCGCCGGTGGTGATGCGCGAGCCGGTGACGACGATGTCCTTGGCGGTATTGTCGGCGGTGTCGGCCGTGTCTGCGGGCAGCGTCGCGGGCGGCGGCGGGGCCGCAGGCGTGGTTTGCGCCTCGGCCGGTGCCGCGATCGCGATCGCCATCAGCGACGCGAGGCTGGCGGTCAGGAATGCTGTGCGCCTGCTGCTGGAACCGGGGGTGCGTTCTGTGATCATGTCGGTCATTGGGATCCTCACCTGTTTTTTGTTGTCGTTTTCATCGGGGTCATCCGCCGCGCATCGCGACGGCGTAAAGCGTGTGATGCGTAAGGATGAAGAGCGTCGCGTGATCGGTGCCTCCGAAGATCAACTGGAGGGGGCGTTCGGGCACGTCGATCCGGCCGATCTCGCTGCCGTCGGGCGCGTAGACGAAGACCTGCCCGTTCGCGATAAACACGCGGCCCTGGGCGTCGACCGCGACGCTCTCTCCGGCGCGCTCGACAAAGGGCTTCAGGTCGGAAAGCGTGCCGCCCGCGCCGACCAGCGCGCTGTATGTGCGTCCTTCGGATTCGTTGCTGGCATAAATGCGGGTGCCAACGCGCCCGTGGACCAGGCTATAGGCGTCGAGCGTGTCGGAAAAGCGCCAGCCGACATGGTCGTGTGTGCCCTGTTGCCACACGCGAAACGCCGGGAGCACGAGGCTACCGTCGGGCGAGACATATTCGCGGGGTTTCGGCGTGGCGGCGTCGCGCGCGAACATCTCGCCGAGCGTGGTGAAATGATCGCTCCGGGCATCGTATTGATCGCGGAATTCGCCATTGTTCCACCAATTGCCGGGGAGGAGCGTGTCCGCATCGCGGTGCTCGGCAACTGGCGTCGGGGCGATGACCGTGACGTCGGTCTTCGATGCGGCAGGATCGATCGCATAGACGCTGCCTTCCGGGCCGAGCGAGGACAGCACCAGCACTTTGCCCGAGCGCTCGACCGCGAGATTGACCGGATCGAGCGCGGCGTCGAGGACGATCTCGAGGCCGGTGGCCGCGCTCCAGCGATAGATCCGCTGGAAGCGATGCTCGACGAAATAGAGCGTGCCTGCGGCATCGACTGCCGCGCCCGAGATTGAGAAGAAGCCGCTTTCGAGTTTGCGTACCGGCCCGGCACCCGGCACCGCAGCGGGGGCCTCGGCCAGCACGGGGGTGGCGGGAATGTCGAGGCTGGCGAACTCGCGCTCGCGCACCTCAAGGTGCTGGGTCCTGTCCTGAATCGCATTTTCGAACGGGAATTTGCTGACCCGCACGTAGGTGCCGCAGCCATCTGCCTGGCAGGTCGCAAAGCCACTCTCGGCGTTGATATGGACATTCCGGAAACGAATGTCCGAGGCATTGGTCAGCTTCACCGCCGACACTGCCGGGTGAAAGGTCCGCGTCACACGGTAGCTGTGATAATTGGTGAACAGCAGGTTGCGCGAGTTGCGGATATCGAGCGAGGTCGAGTCCATCCCTTCGCCGACTTCCTGTTCGGTCTGCGGCGCGAGAAATTCCCAATTCTCCACGCCATCGAGCACGATCTCGTTGCGAACGTGATGCTCGGCCGAGAGCTGATAGACGTGCCCCGGCGTCTTGGTGTCCGACACAGTGAAACCGGCCTGGGCGAAGGTGTTGGGCGTCCACACATCGGCGAAGGTGCCGCCCCCGCCATCGGTCACCCAGATGCTCGGATATTGCGCGTCCCAGCGATTGTCCGCGACCGGATCGCCGCTATGCGCGTTGCGCGCGCCGAGCGGCAGGCCGTCCGCGGTCGGGGTGCCGCCGCCGCCCATGATCTTGACGTCGTCGACCAGCGAATCCGCACCCGCTTTCCATAGCAACGCCGAGGCGCGCGGATTGATGCGGCCGGTGAACAGCCCGAGGCCCGACAGGATGTTGCTGCCGCCCTTGGAGCTTTCGAGGATCGGCACCACGCCGCCGACGCCTGCATGAGCGGGGTTGGCGTCGGGCAGAACGAGCTGGGTCAGCGCCGGGTGCAGGCCCAGCAGCACCGTATCGGGCCGCAGCTTGAGCGTATTGGTGACGCGGTAGAAACCGACCGGGAAATAGAGCACGCGCTGCGTATCGATCGCACGCTGCAGCGCGGCGGTGTCGTCGGTCGTGGCATCGCCGCGCGCGCCGAGATCGCGGACGTTGTGCCACTCCGCCACGGCGGGCAGCGCGCGGATGGCGTTGGGGTGGGGCGGAGGCAGGGCTGGGATCGGCGTACTCTGCACGTCGGTCGCGATCCGGCCGGTCGCGCCGAGCGTCGGCACCGCGAGGCCGTGCGAAAAGCGCGCCACGCGGTATGCGCGCGCGGGGGCGGCGACGGTTTTCCCGCTCTCGCGGAAGCGTGCGAACACCGGCGTATCGGTGGCGAGCGCGTTGTCGAAGCCGATCTGG
This sequence comes from Sphingomonas sp. TF3, assembly GCF_003985085.1. Classification (NCBI taxonomy): domain Bacteria; kingdom Pseudomonadati; phylum Pseudomonadota; class Alphaproteobacteria; order Sphingomonadales; family Sphingomonadaceae; genus Sphingomonas; species Sphingomonas sp. TF3. The sequence goes on from NZ_RWKS01000014.1 coordinate 115,692, forward strand.
GTGAAGGCGCTGCTCTCGCGGCTGATGATCACCCCGGCATGCGAGACGCGCTCGAACCGCACGTCCTTGCCCCACAGCGAGTCGCTATAGCCGGGGTCGATATCGATCCCGACCGGCGTGTCGCGAATGGCCACGTTGACGAGCGTGAGGTCGACTTCATGCTCGCGGATCGCGGCGTCGCGCTGATGGTCGAAGCTCGAATCGATCAGCGTGAACTGCCAGGCGGGCGAGGTCTTTTCGGTGACGATGCCATAGCGCCCGCCATGGAAGTGGACGTCCTCCATGACGTTGCCGGCCTGATAGACGCCGGCAAAGGCCGAGCCCAAGCGGAAGTCCATATGGCTGAGAAAGGCGTGCTGCGCGACGCGGAAGCGCACCGCCGCGGCGGCCGGATTGCCCGCGCCGATCTCTACATCGATATTGCTCATCGCCGAATAGAAGGTCGCCGAATTGGCGTCGCGCACCTCGCTGCCGCCCTTGCCACTGGGCGGCACCACGGTCGGCACGGGCACGGGAACCTTGCCCACGGCATATTGGTCACCGCCGGTGAACACCACCATCGTGGCGACACCGCTTTGAAAGCCCGGTGTCGCATCGGCCAGCACCAGCACCGGGCGGGTTGGGCCAACGCCCAGGATCCGCACGCCGGGCGGCACAAGAATGCTGCGCGAAAGGCGATAGCGGCCCGAGGGCAGGAAGACGATGCCATTGCCGCCGGTGATGCGCGCGGCGTCGATCGCGCGCTGGATCGCCGCCGTCGCATCTGCACGCCCGTCCTTCGCGCCGCTGACCGTTACGGCACGCGGCTCGTTCGGAGCCGTTGCGAGCACCGAGCGGGCGGGGACAGCGCGCGTCGCGACCGGTGCCAGCAGCGCTACCGCAGTCGTCGCCAGCATGGCAGCTCGTCTCTTCACGGTGCTTTGCCTCTCCCCCAACCGACGCCTGCGCGTCTGGCCGATGCTGTGCATAAGCGACCATCATGCGCGTGCCATCCGCGACGATGGTCGTAGTTCCCAGGCCGATGCGCCCTGCAGTATCAGGGCTTATGAAAGGCCCGGGGCCGACGCGGCGCGTCGGGGCCCAGTCCGGTTTTGGGGACAGCATTTTGCAACGGGCAGTCAGTCACAGCGTGGTCGCGCCGATGGCGGTAATCGTGATGGGCGTCAGCGGCAGCGGCAAGTCCACGCTTGGTGCGCTGCTCGCATCCGCGCTCGGCGCGACGTTCCTGGAGGGCGACTCCTTTCACGACGCGGCGGCGGTGGCCAAGATGCGCAGCGGTCAGCCGCTAAACGATGCCGATCGCTGGCCGTGGCTCGATCGTTTGGGGGCCGCGATCGATGCCGAGGTGCGCGTCAACGGGCTGGTGGTGGCGGCGTGCTCGGCACTGCGGCGCAGCTATCGCGACCGACTGGTGGCGGCGACTCGGCTGAAACTGCGCTTCGTTCTGCTTGATGGGACTGCGGCGGATCTGGAACAGCGGATCGCGCGCCGCACGGGGCATTATATGCCGAGTAGCTTACTCGCGAGCCAATTGGCTACGCTGGAGATGCTGTCTCCCGAAGAGACGGGGATTACGCTGGATGCCGGGTTGGCACCGGTGGTGCTGTGCGAAGCGGTTCTGGGCTGGTTGGATAAGGTCCCGCTTAGGGGGGATATCGCCACTTATTAATCTGACCCAGCCGGCACCCAATATCATTTCTTCAGCCCGTCATAGGACGGGGTGAAAGCGGGACGTTTTCGACACCGCAGGTCCCGCTGCTAGGCGGCACCGCATTTCAAGTCTCGCTAGCGAGGTTTCGCCAGTTGGTTAAAGGTATTGTTGGACAGCGACTCAGCGAAAGATATTTAAGATGGCCCGGCCCGTTCAATTTCCCGAGGCGGATCGGGTCGAAGATTATCAGGACCCGGCCCATTCCAGTTCTTTGCCTGTAAAAGCTTTCTCGACGTCCAGCGTATCTTGCTGGCAGCTCGACGCAGCCGAAAAGGCTGAGGTTGCCGTTACAGGTGAGCTTTGGCTTACGACACAGACCTACCAGCACTTGGATGCGAGATCCGATGGTGAACGGTACCAGCCTGCGGTCTCGATCACGACCCGACGCGATCAGGCGCTTGCCGGATGGAGCGATTTCCCATCGGACACTGCACCAGCGGCAGATCGCATCGTTCGCTATTCTGACAACCAAGCTGGTTTCGAAGCAGCACGTGACGCATTAGCGCAAGTCGCAAAGCAACTAACCGAGGGGAATGACCACGGTGGCTTGGACCAGGATGAAGTTGAGGACGCCCGCCGTCAGATAATGATTATACAGCATGCGTTCGCGTGCGAGGCTATCCACATCGGTTGGATTGTGCCGCCTGCTTTGAAGTCGTTACGTTGGATCGCCGACAAAGCCTTGGGTGCTCTGATAGGTCACCTAGCGGTTACAGCGATAGAGATCATCGTCACTAACTTCGGGAATTGAAGGTGGCCGGATTGTTTCCCGGCGAAGGTCAGTAAACCCGGTTCGCCGTTAGGTATGATTAGTGGCGCGCCCGATCGCGGTTGCGCGCTGCCGCAGGCCGCTCACCCCCGTCCCCTCCCTGCCGGGGAGGGGTTGGGGGTGGGGCGCTTTCCGGATCGTGAAACGGCGGTCTGCAAGCGACGGGCGCTTCCCTCTCTCGCTGGGAGAGGGATTTCAGGGCGGACCTTGGCGCGTCGAATCACTGTTTCGATCGCGTTCAGGCGATCGCCGGGGCGGGGTTCGTGTTGCCGCGCTCAGGGGAGCAGCCGCTTGCGGCCTTCCGACAAATGCCAGCGCATTGCGAGCGCCGCGCCGTCGGCATCCTGCACCCGGATCGCGTCGACCAGCATCTCATGCTCTCGCAGCATCGCGCCGATCACCTCGGGCGGGCGCGAGCGCGAAATATCGACACCGGCGCGCATAATCCGGTCGACATCGCCGAACAGCGCGTCGAACGCGACCAGAAAGGCGGGGTTGGCGGTCGCTAGCACGATTTGCCGGTGCAACGCCATGTCCTCGTCATGCGCTGGTGCGCTCGACAGCAAGGCGGTGCGGAGCGCGTGCATCGCGGCCTCAATCGCCGCCATTTCCTCGCTCGAGCGGCGCGTGGCCGCGAGGCGTGCCGCCTCGGCTTCGAGCACGAAGCGCACCTCATAAGTCCCAAAGGTCGCCGACATATGGTCCATCGGCAGAAAGGCGATCAGCCGGTCCGAAGGGCGACCCTTGACGAACGAGCCCGCACCGCGGCGCGCCTCGGTAATGCCGTCTGCGGCGAGGCGGACGAGCGCCTCGCGCACGATCGTGCGCGACATGCCGAACATTTCCGCCAGCCGCGCTTCGGACGGCAGGCGATCGCCCACCGCCAGCCCGTCGCCATTGATGATCTCGACGATCCCGGCATAGGCCCGGTCGGCTAAGCGGCCTTCATTCATCGGTCGTTCCTTGGTCACCGCGTCGGGCGCGTGCCGTCAGAATAGGTGACTGGCAACAAGGATCAACGCCAGTCCGAGCACCGACACGACGGTCTCCATCACCGACCAGGTGCGAAACGTCGCGGGTGTGTCGATGCCGAGATAGCTTTTCACCAGCCAGAATCCGGGATCGTTGACATGGCTGAAGAAGAGCGATCCGGCACCGATCGCCAGCACGATCCATTCGGGCGACGCGCCCGAGGCGGCGACGAATGCGGGCATGATCCCCGCAGTCGTGATCGTCGCGACCGTGGCCGAACCGGTGGCGAGGCGGATACAGACCGCGACAAGCCACGCCAGCAAGATCGGCGACAACGGCCCGCCGGTCGCGACCCGCGCCAGCAAATCGGACAGGCCAGCCGTGACGAGCACTTGCTTCAACGCGCCGCCCGCACCGATCGCCAGCAGGATCGCGCCCGCCGGCTGCATCGTCTCGGTCCAGATCGCTTCCTGCACCTTGGCATCGCCGATGCGCCGACCGAACAGCAGCGGCAGCGCCGCCAAACACGCGATCAACAATGCGAGGACCGGATTGCTGGCCACGGCAAGCACGCCAAAGCGCGCTGCGACCGGCGGCGGCAGCAGCGCCACCGCCTGGCCCGCTGCGATGAGGACCACGGGCATCAGCACGACCAACAGCGCGCGCCAGTTCGCGGGCGCAGGCATGTTCAGCACCGTCGGGGCGAGCAGGGGCGGGGCCAGTTTTACGCCGCGCGCGGTGAATTTCGCCAGCACGGGCCCCGCGACGATCGCGGTCGGGATGCCGATGAGCAAGCCGTAGCCGAGCGTGCGCAGCAAATCGGCGTGCAGCGCCTCGACCGCGAGCAACGGGCCCGGATGCGGCGGCACCAGCGCGTGCACCACCGACAGCCCGGCCAGGGCCGACAGCATCAGCCGCAGCTTGGCGGAATCCTGGTTCGCACCCGCCGGGAGCGCCGCCGCCGCAGCCGCGACGATCGGCAGCAGCAGCACCAGCCCGGTTTCGAAGAATAGCGGCAAGCCAATGAGGAGGCCCGTCGCCACGCTCGCCCAGGGTGCGGCGCGTACGCCGGCCCATCGCAAGGCGGTCCGCGCGAGGCCTGCGGCGGCATCCGACAATTGCAGCATCGCGCCAAGCGCCAGCCCGAGCGCGACCACCAGCCCGGTGCCGCCCAGAATATCGCCCGCACCCTTCTGGATGGCCTTTGCGGTATCGGCAATCGGCAGGCCGGCGATGATACCGACGACGAACGCGCCCGACAGCAACGCGACAAACGGATGCAAGCGCCCGCGAACGATCAGGACGATCGACAAGCCGATGCCGAGCATGGCCGCCACGATCAGGCGGTAATCCTCGGGCCTCATCGCGCGTGCGCCGCGATCAGCGCGGTGGCGGGTACGGTGCGGCCATGCGCCAGCGATTGCGAATGGACCATTGGACCCCCTTCTCCGCCGCAGTCTCTCGCAATGTACGGGCTGCGTGGAAGTATCTGTACGACAGCAATGCGCAATATTCCAAGATTATTCGCGCAAAATCGGTCGAAATTGTAATATGCGCTTGAATCTGTCCAACCAATTTGAATAGGATCAGCCATCGAGACTCGCATCGAGTTTCGTTTGATCGGCAGAAGCCGACAGTCGGACGCGACGTGTGCCATCACGCCGCGAAAGGGGGAGGGCTTAGATGACGAGGCAGCAAATAGCGGTGAGCGAGGCCACGCTGGACCGAGACGCCTCGGCTCCCTTCGCTCGCCTGACCCCGACACAGCGCAAGGTCCTCGACGGCGTCTATTGCGGCCAGCTCAACAAGCAGATTGCCTATGACCTCGGCATAGCCGAGGCCACCGTCAAAGCACACATGACCGCGCTGATGCGCAAACTCAAGGTACGCAACCGCACGCAGTTGGCGGTTACGGCGCAGGCGCTCGGTTGGAGCAAGAGCGCGCTGGCGCATTGAGAGCGCGGTCTCCGCGCTAACAAAATACGCGATGCGGCATTTGTGACGCGGTGCACCCGGTTGCAGTCGATGCCCCTATTGCAACCGGGCGCGCGGCATTGGTTTGATGGCCGCTTGTGGCCGTCCGTTTAGAACTTCACCTCGGCCTGCATCGTGAACGAACGCCCGCGTGGATCGGCAACGCGCGGCTCCCACGAGCTGCCGCTGCCGTTGTTGCTGTCATAGGAGATGGCGAAGGGCGGGTTGGTGTCGAACAGGTTGCGCACGCCGAAGGTCAGCTTGAACCCTTTGATCCCGTTATAAGAAGCGGAGAGGTTGTAGTAGATATAATCCGCCACATCGGTGATGTCGTTTGACGGGTTGAAGGTACCCGCCAGCACGCCTGGCAGCACCTGATTCTTATAGCCCGAGCGGAAGATCTGCGTCAGCGACAGGCTGAAATCATCGTTCGAATAGCTCACGAACGCATTGTGCTTCCAGCGCAGGCCAAGATCGGACGCGAGCGAGTAGACGCCAAGCTGTTGGATGGTCGCGGCGCTGGCGTTGACCTTCTCCTCCTTCTTGAGCAGCAGCGTGCCGTCCAGCCCCGCGCCGAAGCTGCCGCCAAGCGCGTCGATGCTGCCGCGCGCCGTGAATTCGATCGCCTGGGTCTTGGTGTTCCCCGCATTGGCATAGGTCTCGTCGATGACGGTCAGCTTGCCCGAGGAGTCGCGGATGAAGCGGTCCTGGAAGATCGAATAATTGGCGAACAGATATTGCAGCGGCAGCACCTGGATGGTGTTGTTGCGGTTGATCGACCAGAAATCGGCGGTCGCACTGAAGTGCCGTGATGGCTCAAACACCACGCCGCCGCTGAACATCGTCGCGGTCTCCGGCCCCAGCGTCAAATTGCCGCCGTTGCGGATGTTGACGTTGTTGTTGAGCGACGGACAGCCATTCGCCGCATTGACGGTGCCGTTCGGGCAGTTTTTGGGGTCGGCAAAGTCGGATCCAGTATAAACTGTGTCCGTATCGGGATTGAAGATCTGGTTGAACGACGGCACGCGGAAGGCGGTGTTGTAGGATCCGCGGAACATGATCGGCTTGAACGGCCGATATTTGAGTGAGATCTTGGGATTGGTCGTCGTCCCGAAGCCCGAATAGTCGTCGAGGCGGCCAGCGAGCGTAAGCTCGAAGCCCTTGAAGATCGGCACGAGCAATTCGCCATAGACCGCCTTGATGTCGCGGTGGACGCCGTTGAGCGCATTGCCGTTGTCGAATGGTGCGGCAATGATCGTGCGCTGTACGGCGCGCTGGTCACCGTTGAACTTATATTCCTCGCGCCGGAAGTCGACCCCGGCTGCGAGCTTCACCATGCCGCCCCACATGTTGAACAACGATCCCGAGACCGACGCATCGCCCTGCTTGACCGAATATTTGCCGCCATACAGCACGACGCCGTTGGCCGAGGCTGACTGGATGGCTGCCATCCCGGCGGCGCTTTGCGTCTGGCCGGGGAACAGGAACGGATTGACCGCGCCGCTGTTGAGCGCCGCGACCAGCGCGTCCTGATAATAATAACCGCTGCCGAGCGTCGAAGAAGAGATGCTGTCGGCATAGGAAATGCCAGCGCTATAATCCCACCCTTTGAACAGCGGGCCCGTCGCATTCAGCGCCGCGCGGAAAGTGGTGGTGGTGGTCGAGATCTCGCGCTCCCCGCATTCGACGCAGCGCCAGCGATAGGAGAAGGTCGAATTGGCGTTCAGCAGCCCCGGGAACACGCTGTTGATGCGGCTGACGAGGTTGTCGAACGCGACATCGTTGACGCCCGCGACCCTCGAATATTTGTAGTTTTGCGTGGTGGTGTTGGGCGTGATCTGCACCGGCGAGAAGCGCTTGACCGAGTCCGCGCTCGATCCCGTGATTTCGAGCGCTATTTCGTGCTCGCCGAACCGCTTCACCGCGCGACCGAGATAGGTCAGCGTGTTGAGCTGTTGCTGGAGATACACGTTCTTGCCGGTATCATAGGAGCAAGCGAGGCCATTGCCCGGTGCCCCCCACACGTCGGTATCGTAAATGTCTTGGTCCGGCACGGCGTTGCAGCCGGCCTGTCCGGGCAAGCGCAAGGCGTTGATGCCGCCGGTCGCGCGCACGTTGGTGCCCGGGATCAGCGGAAACGCTGACGATGTAGCGAAGCTGGTGCCAGCCAGGTTGACGATCGTCGCAAACGGCGTGCCGCGCGTATCGACGCCAAGGCCGCGGTCATGCTGGAAGGTGTTGACGAAGCTGCGCGAATGCGCCTCGAGCGGAGAAATCCAGCTATAGCTGACCGTCCCCATCACGTTGAAGCCCTGCTTGTCGAGATCGCCAAAACCGGCGATTCCCGACACGCGGTAGATCGGCGCGTCGCCCTTCTCGGTTACGTCGGTGAAAGCGGTTGCGCCGAGGCCACGATAATTCTTCTTGGTGATGAAGTTGATGACGCCGCCGACCGCGTCGGTGCCGTAGATCGCCGATGCGCCGTCCTTCAGCACTTCGACGCGGTCGAGCGCCGCGAACGGGATCTGGTTGACGTCGACGGCGGACCCGGTGGTGCCTTGCGCAGCGACCCGGCGCCCGTTGAGCAGCACCAAGGTCGCTGCCGAGCCCTGGCCGCGGAGATTGGCGAAGGACGCACCGTTATTGCCGCGCCGTTCCGAGGTTACGACGTCGGAGTTGCTGGCGAGGTTGTCGGCGGAGCTGCCATTGTCGGTGAGGAACGCAATCAGCTGTTCGGGGCTGCTGATGCTGTTGCGTTGCAGTTCCTTGACCGTGATGACCTGCAAGGGGAGCGCGCTGTCATTCGGGTTCTGCTTGATGCGCGAGCCGGTGACGAGAATGTCGGCCGAGTCCGCCTTGCTCGACGTTTCTCCCGCACCGATCAGGGGCGTGGCTGCCCCGGTCGGCGTCGCCGCTTCCTGCGTCGTCTGGGCGAACCCGGTCCCGGCGAAAAGACACATCAAGGCGGTGAACGCCGTGCCGGAAACGAGCAAAGTCTTGAGCGACGTCATAGTCTGAACCCCCTTTTTGCGCCCCCGCGCAACCCTGGACATTAGGTAACAGGAATGTTGCAACGCGCCATAGTTTCTCTTGCGAGTGCCATAGCCTATGGGCATCTCTTGCGACGGATTTGACCAAAAGTGTTGCGCGCGCGCACCAGTGCAGCATTGACGCTGGGCCAAGCGCAGACGAGCATGACCCGGTCGCGGTGGTGCGGCCGCATAAGGGGGATTGCGATGTCGGCGGTGATATCCGGCGCGTCACTGCCGGAAACGCCGAGCGTTGCCACGGGGCTCAACTCTGCGCGCAGTCGTTTCGCGTTATACCTGTTGCTCGGCTTCTCTGCCGGGCTGCCTTATTACATGTTTTCGACGATCCTGTCGGCGCGGCTGGCGAAGCACGGCGTGGATCTGGTGCTGATCGGCTTTTTCGGCTGGGTGCAGTTGCTGCCGACGCTGAAGTTCCTGTGGGCCCCTTTGCTGGATCGCTTTTCGGTGCCGGGTTTCGGGCGCTTTTTCGGGCCGCGGCTGGGGTGGATCATGCTCTCGCAATTGGGCATCTTCGCCGCGATGGTGGCGATGGCGTTCACCTCGAGCGATGCTAGCCTGCCGCTGACCGCGCTGTTCGCGGTGCTGCTGGCTTTCTGGACGACGACGCTGGAAGTCTCCGCCGACGCCTGGCGGATCGAACTGGCACCGACCCCGGAAACGCAAGGCCCGCTGACCGCCGCCAATTTGTGGGGCTATCGCAGCGCAATGGTCGCGGCGGGCAGCGGCGCGTTGATCGTGGCGGACCATGCCAACTGGACCTGGGCCTATCTGGTGATCGCCGCGGGCGCGTTCGCGCCGCTGCCGATCCTCGCCATGATGCGCCCGCAGGCGGGGGCGGGGCGGGCGCGGGGCGTTGCGCTGGCAACCGGGCTCGGGGCCAGCGCGGTGATCCTGGGCCTGTCGCTGTTCCTCGCGGCAGGGGCGGGGGCGCTGGTGTTGCGCGCGGCGGCGGCGATCGGGATCAGCGCTAAAACCGACGCCACCACCACGGTGTTGGTGCTGTGCCTGCTGCCCTTCCTCATCATGGCGGCGCTGCTGCCGCGCATTGTCGGCCTGTCGGCGGGAGCATGGGCGCGGCGATCGACGATGGTCGGGCCGTATGTCGATATCTTCTGGCGCTTTGGCTATAAGGTGCTGCCGCTGCTGGCCTTTGTCAGCTTCTACCGGATGGGCGACGTGCTCACGCTGGCTTTGTCCAAGCCGCTCGAGATCGCGGCGCATTATGACCTGACGACGATGGGGATTGCCGATGGCTTCGTCGCCTTGCCGAGCAGTATGGCAGGCGTTGCGCTCGGGGCGGTGCTGGCGGTGCGGTTGCGGCTGACGCGGGCGCTGGCGCTGGGCGCGATCGGCTCGGCGCTGGGCAATTGGATCTTTGTGTGGCTGTGGTTCCAGCCGCCAAGCCCGCACGTCATCTACATCGCCACCGCGCTCGACCAGTTTGCGCATGGCATGGAAGGGGCTGTGTTCGTTGTATTCCTGTCGATGCTGGTGAACCCGCGCTATCCCGGCGCGCAATATGCGTTTCTGTCGGGCTTTGCCTTCCTGCTGCCGCGCCTGCTTGCGGGGGCGGGGGGCAATATCGCGCGGCATATCGGCTTTGACGGATTTTTCTGGCTGTCGGGCGGGCTCAGCCTGGCGGCGATACTGTTCCTGCCGCTGATCGCGCGGGTGCAGCCGCGCGAGGAGGCATCATGATCGACATCGAACGCGCGTTCGCGCCCGCCGCGGCGGCGGTTGCCGAGGGGCGTATTCCCGGAGCGACGCTCGGTATCGTCACTGCTGACGGCAAGCGCGCGGTGCAGGTCGCGGGCCATGCCGCGCTGCTGCCCGAGCCGGAAGCGCTGACCGAGGCGCATTGGTTCGATCTCGCTTCGGTCACCAAGGTGATCGCGACGACGACGATGATCCTGCACCTGGCCGATCAGGGCCGGATCGATCTCGACGCGCCGTTGACCGAGGCGATCCCGGACTTGCGGCAATATGACCTTGCCGGCGCGCCCGAGCGTCGCCTGACCTTCCGCGATTGTCTGGCCCACCGCACCTTTTTCCCCGCCGTCGAGCCGATCTACACCTATGGCGATGATCCGCAGCGGCTGCGCGCCTTCGTATTGCAGCGCGAGTGGCGGCACGGGCCGCCGGTTTATTCCGATATCAACTTCATCCTGCTCGGCATCGCGGTCGAGCGGCTCACCGGTGCGCCGCTTTCGGCCTGGCTGCTCGGCGCGGGGCTCGCTTACGGGCCACCGCCGGGCCCAGCGGTGGCGACCGAACGCTGCGCGTGGCGCGGCCGCGTGCTGAAGGGCGAGGTGCATGACGAGAATGCGGCGGCGCTGGGCGGCGAGACCGGCCATGCCGGGCTGTTCGGCACGGTCGGCGGCGTGCTCGATTTCGCCGCCGGGCTGCTGGACTGGAGCGGCGCATCGCCCGCGATGCGCGCTGCGATCCGCATGCCGCTCTACGAGCATCGCACATGCGGGTGGGAGCGCAAATTCGACGGCTGGTCGGGCGGGGCGGCCTGTTCCGCCGAAACGATCGGCCATACCGGCTTTACCGGCACCGGCCTGTGGATCGATTTCGAGCGCGGATATGCCTGGACGCTGCTGACCAACCGCGTCCACCCGACGCGGCATTTCGACAGCGGGATCTTCGTGCTGCGACCGGCGATCGGCGATGCGGTGGCGGGGGCGGTGGATTTGTAGATGGCATTGGTAGCTTTTGCCAAGTATCTGTATTTTCAAGTTTATTATATTTATGCGATGAAC